>JBJMLZ010000078.1:0-15982 GCA_045805035.1 Bacteriovoracaceae bacterium | reverse complement strand
TCTCATCATTATGATTGGCATTGAAGGAACGTATTCCACCTTGATGAATGCGCGTATGTCAGAGTCCTTGCCCGTTCGACTGCATCTAAAGGGATGTATTATGTTTTGTGTAGTCGAGTGATGTTACTGAGAATTTACTTCTTTTCAGTATTTCTTCTCTCCACATAGATCCCACGCCGAAGAAGGCCGTGAATCATGCGATTGATGAGCTCATCCGTCGCGAGCGGCAGCAGATTCATTTCAAAGCGCGCGCTTTTAATCAGCGACTTGAGTCCCGAAATAATCAGGCGATAAATAATCACCTTCACGCGATGAAGGCTTCCGAAAGTGAGCTGACCCACTTTTTCCGCGGCACCCATCTTTTTGGAAAGAAGATAGAAGTAACCTTGCTCTCTTTTTTCAAAGCGCTCTTCAAAGTGAATCATGAGTTTCCAGAGATAACGACTTCTGCGCGAAATCGTCATATAGTCGGAGACCCAGATGTTGTCGTAGCGACGGGAGAAGAGCATTCTCGCTGCCACACGTACGTCACCAATCAGAGAGTTCGCTTTGAGAGAGCGTTTCGAAGAAGGTGAGTTCCAGAATTCGGCCACGTGCCAGTAATCTTCCAGTGAATGACGGCGAAGTTGCTCCATACATTCCACCAGACACAGCGTGAACCCGAGGCCCTGAAGCTTCACGTATTCCTGGCGCTCTTTCAGCCAGTCCTTCGAGGGAATCTCGATAATGTAACGAACCGACGCCGGTTTAGTCTCCGTCTGGATCGCCAGACGCAGGTGAGAACTTTTGATGAGAGAAGAACCATCACCTGCGAGTGGGAGATTCGTATTGTCTTCCGGAGATGTTCTCTGGAGTTCAATGTTACAGACGTTCTCGGCATTCAGAAGCTCGAGAGCTTCATGGATGGCGTTGAGATCGCGCTCATCCAGTGTCGGGCCTACTTCCATCTCCGGAGAGTTCCGGATGATATCAAACGCGAGCGGAAGGGCGGCGCGGATAACTTTCAATGGGCCGATCGAGAGAACGTGCTTGATGATCACTTTCCAGCCGAACTGCTTCTGGAAGTTCTGTCCGAAATTATTGCGGGAAGAAATCGCCGAAGAAGTGATGTAGACCTGCGAGAGACCGCGGAGTGCCGCCTGAACTTCAATCCGGAGATTGATGTTCGCTTCACCCAGGAGTCGCACGAATTCCGAGAGATAACGGATAAACGCTCCGGTATTTCCCTGCGAGACAAAATCGTGGATGAGCTTCTGATTTTTTTCTGACTGAAGGTCCTCAGGATTTTCCACGAGGCCTTCGAGTGAATGCATGATTCCTTTCTGGTCAGAGAGGATCAGCCGGTAAAGGAAGCCAATGAAGATTTTGATCGTCGCGGGTTCCCACATGAAGCACGGGTTAAGATCAATGAGTTTTACTTTGTGATGATCCGGATCGTAGAGAATATTTCCGGCGTGAGGATCTGCCCAGATGATCCCTTCCTGGAACATGAGATGAAGGTAAGCGTCTGAGACGAGATCGGAGATCGCCATGCGCTCAAGATATCTGGATTGAACGATCGAGGTGATCTTCTCGCCGTTAATTCTTTCCATCAGAGTAACGTCGGGCTCAACGTGAAAGTATTGCGGAATATCGAGATCGAATTTCCCTTTGAGGGCAGCACGCACCATCTCCGCATTTTTCTTCTCGATACGGAAATCAAGTTCGCCGATCGATTGGGAAGCGTAGTTGATGATCGTTCTCTTCAGCGCAGTGATGAGGCCCTGCACTTCCTGTTGTTCACCAAGTGAAAGCTCAGTCAGCGGCAGCGCCTGATCGAGTCTGTCGAGGATGGAGAGCAGAGTGTTTTTCTGCTGTTCAAAAAGTTTTGTGAGACCCGGGCGCTGAACTTTGAGAAGGACTGTGCTGTCCGTTCCGAGTTTTCTTTTTCCGTGCTCAGTGAGCTGAAACTCATAGATCGCTCCCACCGAGGCACCCGCGAAAGCATTCTGTGTGTGAGTTGGAATGTGAATGTAGGAGCGAAGTCTTTCCCATGATTCACGATGAAGAATTTCCTGCACGTATTTCCAGGATTTTTCCTGCGAACCAAAAATCCCGCCGAGCTTATCCTGCTGGTGACGAAGTTCTTTGGCGAGTGAAGGAGGCGCAAGTTCCGCAAGAACCTGCGCGAGCTTCACATACATCCCGCCGAGCTCCTGAAGGACGATCGAGATCACGCGACCCTGCGTGAGCTCCGAGCGCGGAGTACAAAGAATTGAGATGAGTGAAGTCATGCAACGATCAGGCGGAAGATGGTTGACTGCCTCATCGATCAGGGGAAGTAGAAGATTTCTGCCTTTGATGTTTGACTGGAGAACTTCGAGGAGCTTCGGGCGAACCTGCTCAGAGTAGAACTTGTGCATGATCTTCTCCGTGAGAAGAGTCAGGCGCTTGTGTTCAGATTCCGGAAGTTCATAAAGCGCAGTGAAGAGCGGCTCGCGCAAGTGCGGGACGATCTCAAGGGCCTCGGAAGTGAAGGCGGGGAAAAGCCGGAAGATCGGAACGTATCTTTTCGCGACAACTCCGAGAATGTCTTCGATGATGTCTGCCTGGTCCATCATGCCGATGATCTGCGGATGCGTCTCAAGTGTGTTGAAAAGTTTTTCAAACGACGCAGAAAAAATCGGAGCGAGACTCGCTTCGTTCAGAAGATCCTGGTTGAACTTATCAATCCCGATCATCTCCATCGCATGAATCGTCGCCTGCATGTCAGGAGGGAAGGGTTCTTCTTCATCAAAAGAAAAATGAACGAGGTCGCGCGTGAGCACCGCCCACGAGCGCTTCATCTCATGCTGAGGAACCGGATCGAAGTGGACCTTTGAAACAGACTTGGCAAAATACGCCCCCAAAGAGTCAGAATACTCTTTGCATTCAGAGGCCAGCTCAGCGATCCAGGCGAATTCATGCATGTTATTTATTTTCGCTTAATCCAGAAAATCCGCTACGGGGAAACTAATCCCAGGTCGCGTTCAATCAGGGCGAGAGTTTCACGGGCATTGAGTGGTTTTGAGATAAAACGGGTGATGTTTTGTTCCGCCATGACGTGGGCGTAGTGCTCGGGATGGTGTCCGCTCACAAAACTGATAGGGATGCCTGGCCTTGCTGCAGAGCGTTCAAGGCGCCGGATCTCCTGAGTGAGCTCGCTTCCGTCCATTCCTGGGAGGTTAATGTCACAGAGGAGAAGGTCCGGACGATTTTTCCTGAACCAGGTCAGGAAAGTGAGGCCATCCGGGAAAAAATGCAGGGACACGACCTCACGGTCGATGAGGTTTTCGAGAATGAGAAGATACAAATCTTCCATCTCTGGTTCGTCGTCAATGATAGCAATGACCTTTGGTTGCATCGGCACTGATTTTAGAGGCAGGCGCCTATCAGTCACCTTAAGAATTTCTTGATTTAGCTAAATAAGAAAATCTTCCATGACGGTAGCGATTTCTTTCAGGTTCGCCTTATCGAGATCGTGTTTAGAATGGGTGATGGTCTTGACTTCCGAATGGTGCAGGTGCCGGTGAGCAAGCTGGGTTTCTTCGTTGGAGACGAGGCGATCCTGATCTCCGAGAAGAAGGCACACGGGAATTTCAATGCCGGCAAGATCTTCTTTCGAAAGGCCATCGAGGCGCTCGAGATTTCTCATGAGATGAGCAGTGGAACGAAGAAGATGCTTCCAGCGTTCGCCATGTTTTTCAATGAGCGCATCACGAAGCGCAGGAAATTTTTCTTCGATATGCTCCGGCACGAGCATGGGAAGTTCTTTCGCTACTGCAGATTCAGACCAGTTGAATTTTGTTCCGTAAGTGAAGATGTTGCTGATGGGAGAGTCTTCGTAATTGGCCTTGTGATAAAGCGCTACGTAGCCACCCATGGAGTGGCCGAAAATCGTGGGTGCAGTGAGCTTGTGAGAGCGGATGAAGGAATCGAGTTCGCGCGCGAAAGTATCAATGCGGAAATCGTCCGGCGTCGCTGCGGTTTTTCCGTGGCCCGAAAAATCAAAGGTGAGACAACGATGGCCCTTGTCTTCAAGAAGGCGCATGAGGGGAGCGAGGTCTTTGGAAGTCCCGAGAGCAGCGTGAAGAAAAACGATCACTGGTTTTTCCGCGGTCATGTGAGGACCTCAAGCGTGAAGTTGGCCTTATCCTCATGAATCAAAATTCCATTGAGAGTGATGTCGTAGGTGATGTTTGTGGCCTTGGAGACCATGTACGAGACGCCACAGTATTTCGTCATCGAGAGGGCCACGAGACGAATCACTTTCTCGCGGTCAAGGTCCTGCCCTTCAAGATAATACTTCACGTGGACACTGGCGAAGTAGGAAGGAATCGTTAGGGTTTTTTCGGCCTTCGCTTCCATCCAGAACCTGGAAATTTCCAGACGCATTTTTTTGGCGATCGAGACAACGTCCATCGCTGAGCATGCGCACATGGCGTTCAGGAGAGCTTCCTTCGGAGTAGGTGCGGAATCATCTCCACCTTGCTCGCGGGAAACGTCGAATCTTTCTTCATGGCCCCGGTTCTTTGCGATGAACTGCATACCGGAAACCCAATTCAGTCTGCTTTCCAAAGTTCCTCTCTGTCGGTGATTAAAATATAGTAACGGTTTTCAAAAAAATTGGGAACGCGTTTGTTGCGAGGATTGTTGTCGGGTATACTTTCCCTATGAAAGACATCAAACTCGGCGGGATTTATCGGCATTACAAAGGGAAGACCTACAAGGTGCATGAGCTTGCGCGCCATTCGGAAACTCTGGAGTGGATGGTCGTGTATGAATGCTTGTATGAGAATCCCGAGGGAAAAATCTGGGTGAGACCGCTCGGGATGTTTCTTGAGACCGTCGAGGTCGAGGGGAAAACCGTTCCGCGTTTTGCTTACATCGGTGATCAGAAAGGAAAGGAACGGCTGTAGATTATTTGACGTGCGACTTCAGGAGAAACGGTTTGGCGTCAGCGGGATCGTCGGGCCAGTAGTGTCTCGGATATTCCCTCGACCAAACTTTTTTCATCTCGGGATACATCTTCGTCCAGAAACCCGGAAGGTCTTTCGTAACCTGAATGGGACGCTTGTGTGGGCCAAGAAGTTTTAGCTGCAGTGGAAACTTTCCGTTCATGAGTGCGGGAACATTCTTTTGCCCGTAAAAATCCTGGATAGGAGCTTCGACATAGGGATCGAGATTCAGGGGATAATGAATGGCGAGTTCGCGACGACCGCCGAGATCGATTTTTGAAGGGAGAAGACGATCGATATTTTCTGAATCAAGCTTTCCGTACACAAAGTGAGAGAGATCTTCCCAGCTGTGATGTTCCGAGAAAAAATCTTCCGGCGAAAACTTCATATCATCAAGATTGGTGTTTTGAGTTCGCGCGAGGAAATGCAGTTTTCCCCATTTCTGTTCGTCTTTCAAAAGTTCGAGTTTCTTTCTGAAGGGAGTTTCTACAAGTTCAAGAAACTTTTTCTTATCGGACGAAGAGAGATCTGAATAGGTCACTGGTTTTTCGGATTCATCCATTACGATACTTCCGAGCATCGTGCGGACTTTGCGCTTAAGTCTCTCAACATCAAAAAGATTTTCCTCATGGAAAGGGAAGGGCTCAAGCTCCATGATCCACTCTTCAAGCACCGGCACCACCTGGATAGCCTCTCCTCTGGCAGTGACATCAAGAACGAGATAAAAATCGTGATGGAGTTCCGTCAGGTCCTTGTGCGCTTTGAGAGTTTTCCCGGAGAAGTGAATGAAGTCGTTTTGTTTTTGCCGGTAGCGCGCGAGCTGATCCACAAACCCGGAGAGAAGAGCTTTTTCCCAGGGATCTTTCCCTGAAGAAGGAGGAAGAAGGGGAGATAGTCTTCGCAGAAGATTTCCGGAACGATCGCCTTCAATATCCTGGGCGATGTAGCGGACAAATTTCTTCTGCTCATCACCTGAAAGCGTCGTCGAAGAAAGAAACGCTCGTCCCAGGCGCGAATCAAGTGGAATGCTTTCGACTTCTTCACCATATTTGGTGAGTTTTCCTTTTTCCATGAGGCCCAGAAGTTCAGCGAGCTCTTCCGCTTTTTTCCAGCGTTCAGGAGGCGGAGGCGAAGGCCAGTGGAGTTCAGTGGAAAACTTTCTGGAGAGAAGAACAGTATCCAGAAGATCCGCCTTGAGAATTTCCGGAACCGTGAACTCTTCTCGCTCATCAAAATCTTGCTTACTGTAAAGGCGATAACAAACTCCGGGAGCTTCGCGGCCAGCGCGTCCTGTACGCTGGATCGCCGAGCTTTTGGTGACGGGAACATCCGTGAGAAGCCTGAGACCGGTCCAGGGAGAAAACTTCGCTTCCCGCTGAATGCCGGAATCAATCACAATACGCACGCCGGGAATCGTGACGGAGCTCTCTGCAATGTTGGTGGCAAGAATAATTTTACGCTCAGAAATTTTTCCGAGAGTGCGGTCCTGATCCTCGCGGGAAAGATCCGCGTGAAGAAGATGAACTTCACCGAAAGAATTTCCCAGACGGTCTTTCACCTGAAGCATTTCTCTCATACCGGGAACAAACACCAGGACATCGCCTTCGTGCTTATTTTCCGTGAGAACATTTTTGATTTTCGTTTCCAGCGGTTGATTCAGAATACTCGGAACGTTCGCCAGATGCTGAATCTCGACCGGATATCTGGGTGCTTCGATATCAAAGAGCTTCGGATTTTTAAAAACACTCATGATGCTGGTATCAAGAGTCGCGGACATGACAATCAGGATGAGATCACTTCTTTTTTCCTGAAGAGCGCGCAAATAAGCAAACGCAAGATCCGTTTCAATATGCCTCTCATGGAACTCATCGAGGACAACAACTCCGACGTCAGAGAGGTTGGGATTTCCCGACAGAAGACGCAGGAAAGTTCCTTCGGTATAAAAAATGAGCTTCGAGCGCGCGGAAACCTTTTTCTCAAACCGGAAGTGATGGCCGACTTCTTCCCCCGAGGTAAAATTTTCTTCCCAGGCGATTCGTTCTGCCGCAAGTTTTGCTGCAAGTCTCCGTGGCTCAAGAACCACGACTTTTTTATCTGTTAGCTTCGTAAGTCGCCACGGTAAGCGGGTAGTTTTCCCGGAACCGGGCGATGCTCTTACAAGAAGAGTCGGATGATTCCGCGCGCCTTCGAGGATTTCCTCGATGTGGGAATCTATCGGAAGAGGGATCTTTCTGGTTTGCATCTTTTCCATCTTACCCCGATAATAGGGGAATTCACAGGAGCCATTCATGTCACTTTGCCCATGCCGGACACTCGATCAGGAAAAACTTGATTACGAAAATTGTTGTGCGCCTTTTGTCACTGGAAAGAAAAAAGCACCGACTGCCGTAAGCCTTATGCGTTCACGCTACTCCGCTTACGTCGTAAAAAATATCGATTACATTGATCAAACTCAGATCACACTTCCTAATGAAACATTCGACAAGGAAGAGGCCGCGAAGTGGGCAGACAGCTCCGAATGGCAGGGCCTTGAGATCAAAAAAACACAGAAGGGTGAAGCGAGTGACAACACGGGTACAGTGGAATTCGTTGCTCACTACAAAGACAAGGCTTCCGGCACTGAACTCCGTCACCACGAGACATCACTCTTTAAAAAAGACGCCGGTGAATGGAAATTTCAGGAAGGTCAAATTCACGGTGCTCAGCCGGTGAAGCGCCTTGAACCGAAACTCGGACGTAACGATCCTTGTTCGTGTGGCTCAGGCAAGAAATTTAAAAAGTGCTGTGGCGCTTGAATAAAGATTCCGCAAAAAAACTGAAACGGGAGCTTCTCGATGAGCTCCTGAAAAAAGCGCGCACGGAGCTCATAGATCTCACGCGGGCCGCACTTGAAACGAAAAACTTCGCCACCGACCAGGAATTCAAAGCGGAGAGTAAGTACGATACGCGTGCGCTCGAGGCCTCGTATCTGGCGAGCGCGGAAGCAAAACGCGTGGAAGAATTGAAACTCGAAATTCAGATTCTTGAAGAAGTGGATCTCGCCGCAACTGAGCGCACCGGAGAAATCAGCATCGGTGCATTGGTTGAGCTTTCACACGGTGAGAGACAGATGCTTTACTTTCTTATTCCCACTGCCGGCGGCACACTTCTGAAGATCGGTGAGAGTGCTGTTGTTGTGGTCTCCGTGTTTTCTCCGATTGGAGATGCGATGTTAGGACTCAAGGCCCGCGATCAGTTTGAAGTGGAAACACCGAAAGAAACCCGCACCTATGAAGTCTTAAGCTTCTACTAGTCACTCCACTTTTTCTTGGCACAATTCCATCCCCGTGTCCCAAAACCTTGGCGAAATGGCCTTCGCTAACTTGTGGATATGCAAGCGTTCTGTGGAATTTAGTCAAGTACACATACATGTGCACCGATAATTCCACTGACGAGGTGGATATGCGTATTCTTATTTTTACTCTTCTTTTGTTTTCGATGAATGCTCTGGCGGAAGTCTCGCGTAATGAGGCGGAGATAATGATTGATCAGATGGTTCAGACCAACATGATCTCAAAAGAAGAAGCAGATAAGGCCAAGGTCCGCCTTCATACGATGAGTGCGAATGAATGGTCGAAGGTGAATCAGGTCGCTGAGAAAAAAGCGGCCACTGAAATTGCCCGTGGTCCCGCCTCAGTTGATATCGCAGACCCATCCAGTGACCTGAATGCAGAGCAAATGTCAGCGATCCATTCCGATCTCAAAAAAATCTCAACCGGCGCCAATTAATACGGCGAACCGACGTAGCTCCACAGACGTTTCTTCACAAATCTCGGAACAAAGTACTGAGTGATCTGCGTGATGGATTTCACGCGCACAAAACTTTTCATTCCCCACGGCCAGTGTGAGAGAAGAACTTCGCGGTCAAGCACGGTATAAAAATAATCCAGGACAATGGAAAGAATGATCAAATCATCCAGGAGACCGAAGATCGGAATCCAGTCGGGGATGAGATCGATCGGAGAGATGAGAAGCGCAATCATTGCGAGGATGATTTTCTTATCACGATCAGGAATGCGCTGATCCTTGGCGGTGTTCACGAGAAAATTTTTGAGATCGAGGAGAAACTTCATTCTTCTTCCTTTACGATGTCGACGTGGCCCTTCGTGAGTTCACGGACAACGACCGATGTGGTGGCAAACGCAAAAGCACCAGTGACAAAACTCGCAGAGCCGAAGCCCTCATTACAATCCATGTTTTTTGCGAAGCCCGGAGGTTTATAAGTGCACGCTCCAGTCGGCGTTGGGTAAACTGCACGCTCATGCGACCAGACTGCCCATACGCCGAAGTCGCCTTCATTTTCCTTGGGGAAATCAAAGTCCTGGCGAAGCTTTTTTCTGAGTCGCGCGAGCAGCCGATCATTTTGAGAGAAGGACATATCCGTCACCCGCACCTGAAGGGGATCAACCTTTCCGCCTGCGCCACCCATGACGATCATCGGGATATTATTTTTTTTACAGTGATCGATGAGATGACATTTATTGGTGAAGTCATCCATGGCATCGACCACGAAATCATATTTCTTATCAAAGATCCGTTCGAGATTTTTCGGGCTGAAAAAACATTGCTTCACGTCGATGTCGCAATAAGGCTGGATCTCAAGGAGACGCTCTTTCATCACGTCGACCTTGAATTTTCCGACGGTGCTTGAGACCGCGTGAATCTGACGATTGATATTTGTCACACACACATCATCAAGATCCACCAATGTGAGTCCGCCGATGCCCGTGCGCGCGAGAGATTCCGCCACCCACGAACCCACGCCACCGATGCCGATCACGAGGACGTGTGACGTTTTGATTTTTTCCAGTGCGCGCACTCCGTAGAGCCGGCCGATGCCGGAGAAGCGTGCGTCGTATGTGGAATCAGTTGTCATGAGATTTCCTTCTTGCGCTTTTTTCTACCCGAAGCTGCCCGCAGGCGGCAAGGATATCATCGCCCTTGGTTCCCCGGACCATCACGCGCAATTTTCTTTTCACAAGCTCCGCTTTGAAGGCCTCGATCGCTTCCGCTTCCGGGCGCTCCCACTTTGCTCCCGGAAAAGGGTTCATCGGAATGAGATTCACCAGGGCCTTGCGTTTTCCCAAAAGATCTGCCAGAGCATCGGCGTGGCGTGTACTCATGTTGAAGTCTTTAATCAGGAGATACTCGAACGTAATGAACTGCCTCGGAAGAAGCGGAACCTCATCCAGTTTTTCGATGACGTTCTTAAGTGGCCACTTCTGATTCACCGGAATGAGCTGCTCACGTTCTTCATCAAAGGGAGAGTGAAGGGAGAGAGCTAAGTTAATTCGTGGGAAATCTTTTAACTCATCGAGGGCAGGAAGAAGGCCCACCGTTGAGAGAGTCATCTGGCGAACACCCACATCCCCCATCTTCGGGTCATTCAGAATCTGAATCGCTTTCTTTACTTCAGTGGCGTTGTGAAGAGGCTCACCTTGTCCCATGAACACGATACTTGGAGTGAGTGCCTTCTTGTCTTTTTCCCGCAGAAATTTTCGCGCGGAAAGATACTGCCCCACGATTTCTCCGGCAGTGAGATTTCTTCTGAGTCCCATCGTTCCCGTATAACAAAATGAACAATTCATTCCGCAGCCGACCTGAGTGGAAAGGCAGACGGTGAAGCGTTTATGAAAGGGAAGAAGAACGGTTTCGACTTCCAGTCCATCCGACATTTTCATCTGAAACTTGGTGGTGCCGTCCGCGGCTTCCTGGGTCCGGGTGATCTCCGGAAGGACAAAGGAAAAGTTTTCTCGCGCGTGTTGGAGAAAAGCGGGGGAGATGTGCTTTTCCATGATCGCGCTATTCCGATAAAGGCCATCCAGCCAGAAGGGAAGTGTGGAAATGGAGGCCCCTTGTGAGAGGAGAAAGTCTTTCCAGTTTTGCGAGGTCATTGAATACACTGACACCATGGTGCTATAGTATAGACATGCGCACTTCGATTGTCTTGGGACTTCTCGTACTCCTCACTAACTGTACCTCCTTCCGGAAGTCTCCTGAACCCGTTAAAACTCAAACTCCGCGGCCAGCGCCTGAAAAAAAAGTAAAACGCGTGACCACTCCGGTAAAGCGCCCTGAGAAAAAGCAGGATAAGCAGGAAAAACAGAAGAAACGCAGTCGCGCGGTCTGGCATCTCATTTATCCGGCAGATGTGGAATTCGTTTTGACCAATCGGGAAACAAACAAGAAAGAATTCATCCGGGTCGAAACCTCCCTCTCAGATATCGAACTCCCCGCCGGCCACTACAATGTGGACGCGGTCATTGTCGGGGAAGAAAAATTTGATTCCCTCGACGGCGAAGAAGTCTTTCAGTTTGAGATCAAGAAAAAGGCCCCCACCTATATCGGCTCTTATGTCGTGGAATGCCCAAAGATTGGTACCCTCCATTTTGCTGAACTCAGGAAAATGAAGTTTTTTAACCGCTTCAATTTCACCGGAAACAACGGTGCGTGCGAAATGATCGTGGGAAATGACCATGAGAATGTCCGGCGTGCATGGGCCAAGCTCGAAAACAAACCTGGCTCGAAACTCCTTCTGGGCTTTTAGACTGCCAACAACTTTTGCCTCTCATTTCACTCACTACCGACCAAAAATGGCACTGCTTTTCTAAGGGTTTAGACTCGCGGGAAAATGAGTTTTTTTTCACAAGGCGTTCTTGAAATGACTAAAGTTAAGAGTAGAATCCAACTCAAGTAATAAATTCTTTTCCTGAATCGGTTGTTGGACGTTAATTCAAGCTGCACGTAAGTTGAGTACACGATCAGGGAAAAATAACAGGGCTTAAGAGCTTGTTTCTGGTTTAACCATGAAACAATCAACACAAAACGGATTTTGGTTTTCCAAGACATCGACGGTCTTTAACTTTAACCAACTCGCAATGACTCTTCTTTTCGTTGCCAGCGTTACCGCTTGTAACAAAGACGAGTTCTATCAAAAAGATTATTTAGATAATCCATTCTCGGACAACACCGTGGTGACCGGTGGTAGCAACGGAGGCGACACTTCGGGTGTGGATGGTTCTACTCAAGGCGGAGTGGACTCGGGGGTGACCAGCGGTACCACAGACGGTACCACTGGTGGCTCTTCTTCCGGTGGTTCAACTGATGGTTCAGTATCAGGCGGAACAACGGGTGGAACATCAACCGGCGGATCAACTGATGGTTCAACATCAGGTGGTACTACTTCTGGTGGAACAACTGTTGGCGGTACTGCTGGTGGAACAACTACTGGTGGTTCAACTACTGGTTCAACAACTGGCGGTTCGACCACTGGTTCAACTACTGGTGGCGTAACTTACGAAGACGTGACTGAGAACTTCTCCCAGAACGCTCAGCAGACGAAGAAAGTCGACATCATGTGGGTGATCGATAACTCTGGTTCAATGGCCGACGAACAACAGGCCCTCGGTGATAACTTCAATTCATTCATCACCCAGTTCATCAATATGGGTGCTGATTTCAAAATGGGGATCACTACAACTGACACAAGCTCGGACAAGAAAAAAGGGAAGATGGTTGCTGGCTCTGATACCAAACTCACTGCTGCCGCCGCTGCCGCTAACCCAACTCAGTTCATGGATGACTTCAAGTCACTTGTCCAGGTTGGTACTGCTGGTTCTGGTAACGAAATGGGCCTCATGGCGACAGAAGGCTTCATGGAAAAATATGCGGCCTCATTTATCCGCCCTGATGCTTACCTTGCTATCGTGATAATGTCCGACGAGGAAGATCAGTCTCCGAAAGCTGTGAAGGCCTACACTGATTACCTGAAATCTTTCAAAGCGAATGCAGGACTCGTGAAAATCTACTCGATCGTAAACGTGAATGATGTTGCTACTGGTGGTAACACTATCGGTCACGCTCGTTATCAGGCCGCTACTGAACAAACTGCCGGTGTCATGGCCGACATCGAAGCAGACTTTGCTGACGTACTTCTTGATATGGGTGCATCGATCGTAAACCTTCTTGATAGCTTTGCTCTTGCTAATGCTCCTGTTGCCGGCACTCTTAAGGTTTATGTAAACGGTGTTGAGTCCACAGATTATACTTTCGATTCAGCTTCACACTCGATCAAGTTCGACTCTGCTCACTTGCCTCCAGTGGGAGCTCAGGTTAAAGTTACTTATAAGAAAGTACAGTAATCGAAGGATTGATTTATGTTGAAGCTCGCGCTTCTCGCACTGGTAACTGCGCTCATGATGACCAATAAAGTTCACGCCGGAGAGAAGTCGTTATACGACTTCCTCTGGCTTGATCCCGATAAGAAAGTTTACGTTCTTCAGAACAAGCTCTACAAAAAAGAACACACTGCCTACATTGATCTCGGTTACGTCAGTAACTTCACCTCAAAGTTCCAGGACACCTACGGTTTCACCGGAAGAGTAGGCTACTACGTTCATGAAGAGTGGGCGTTCGAAGGTTTCTACAACGGCTACCAGAACCGCAACAACGACGACTTCAGAAACGTTCGCCTGATCAACAGACAGGAACCTTTCATCCGTCGCCTGAACAACTCTTACGGTCTGAATCTCATCTGGTCTCCGTTCTACGGGAAGATCAACACCTTTAACCAGATCTTCTACTTCGATTGGTCCTTCGGTGCCGGTTACGCCAAGATCAACGGGGAATCCAACCGCAAGTCCGTCCAGCAAGGGAACGTCGTCACGTATTACACAAACGAGTCCTACAACGGTGCGGTTCTCAAGACCAATATGAAGTTCCACCTCTCCGAGCACTGGCACCTCGGTGCGGAATACATGAATACTTATTTCATGGCCCCGGGTCCCCGGAACTCCACACCGAAACTCCGGACCAACACCGACGTGATCTTCACCGTCGGTTATTCGTTTTAAGGAGCACGCATGAAAGCGCTGCTCGCGGTACTTCTTCTTGGGTCAATGTCTTTTGTCCGGGCGCAGAACATCGGAGCTCATCCGAAGGAACCGCTCTCAAAAATTCTTGAGAACAAGAAATACTATTACTCGGCCCTGAACGAATTCTTCAAAGAAACATACGTTCGCGAGATCACCAAGGATGACTTGAATCGCCTGGAAGAACTTTTGTTCTTTACCGGCATCGAGCTCCTGGAAGATTATGAACCAACGATGCTCGCGCGGTTTCCGACTTCAAGTACGCGCTTTATCCTCGGACGTCAGGCGATTCAGAAAAAAGATTTTAAGAAAGCGATTGATCTGATTGATAAGATCCACCCGGATCACCGTTATTATCCGGAGTCACAACTTCTCCTTGCTCAGGTCTACGAAGACCAGAACAACAAGGACATGGAGTTCGCGGCGTTTGATCGCTGCCAGGTCTCCGCGGAAAAGCAGGAGAAGAGGGCACCTTCAGAAAAAATCGGCCGCTACTTTCGCATGGTCTATGAAGTTTGTCTGGTGAACCGCGCCCGGCATTATTACAAACACGGAAACTATCAGGCCTCCATCGACGCTTACAATAAAATCCCTAAGCGCTCCTACAAGTGGCCTTACATTCTCCTCGAGAAAGCGTGGGCGTATTATCAGCTGGGCGATTTCAACCGCACACTGGGACTTCTCATTACGTACAAGTCTCCGCTCCTTGATACTTACTTCTTTCCGGAAGCCGAATATCTTTCCGCACTCGCATATTTCCGCATGTGCCTTTACGACGACACGCTGACGATCATTGATCAGTACTACAAGTTTTATCGTCCGCGCTTCCAGGCGCTCGATGCTGTTCTCAGAAAGAACAAAGATTCCAAAGGCTATTTCTACAACCTCATGTTTAAACCTGGGCAGGAGCTCAAAAAACACGAAGAGTTCGTCCGCCAGATTGTGACGAGAATGAAAAAACAGACGCGCTTCAGTCTCGACTTCAACTCCATCTTCAAGATCAATCAGGAGATGAAGCGGATTCTTAAAGAAAAGAAAGAAGTGCAGGCGAGATTCCTTCCTCACCTGGCAAGCGTGCGCGAAAACATGGTGACGAAGATCAACTACAACGCCAAGACTGATATCTTCCAGTTTCTCGAAAGCGTACCTTTCTTCTCCTCTGAACTTTTCAAGGTGAACCTTGAAGTGCTTTCACGGAAGAAGGATCTCGTTTATAGCGGTAAGAAGCTTGTCTCTGACCGGAGCAGGGGAGACTTCTCCAACGTTCATCGCACGCGCTTTGAAGAGTTTTGGAAGTTCCATGGTGCCTTCTGGGCAGATGAGCTGGGAGATTACTCGTTTGGTCTCAAGTCCAATTGTCAGACGGTAAGAACGGAGACGCCTCAGGAAGATGAATCGAATAATCCTGAAGCAAATAATCCTGATGCAAATGCCGATAAGACAGAAGAAAAGACGGAATAAGTTTTATGAAAATATTTATGCTCACCCTTGGCCTTTTCATCGCTGTTCCTGCAATCGCGCAGGAGCCTCCCAAAACTGAGCCGAAGGTGATTTACCAGTACAAGAAGTACGAGAAGTTCGACCTTGGTAACCTTGAGGTTAAAGGGCAGCTCATCGCTCCTGGTGATATCTCCGTCCGGGAGAGAGAACGTAAGCGTTTCGAGCTCGATCTTTTTAACCGGAGAAAGTTCGACACCTTTCAACGCAAAGATCTTGAATCTCTGAGATGAACCTTAATAACGCCAACTCTTGTTGGCGTTTTTTTTCTCCACATTCTCTCCACACTTTTATTCCTTCTATTTAAGTCACTTTAAACTTTGGTTTTGCTCTTTTTTACCGATACGTCGACTTGATATTGGTTTCGGAGAAGATAGAATTAACCAGTTTCAAGTGTTTTGGTCCGGTATCTTGTTGAACGTTATATCCTGCTGCACGTGTGCTGATACGTTCCGGTCCAAAAAAGAAGAAGGCCTAACGGTCTCTTTCTGGTAAGCGATGAAGCGATACGATTCTCATCACGCCCCCCGTGAATGCCATTCACCGGTGCGTGTTCTCTACACCAATAACAACATTAACCAAAAAGTTTTCAAGTCGATC
>JBJMLZ010000077.1:0-3748 GCA_045805035.1 Bacteriovoracaceae bacterium | reverse complement strand
CTCCGGAATAGAGCATAACTTCTCCTGAAAGAAAGAATGCTTCATTCTACTCCCGCACAGGAAATTTCTAAAGGAGAATGGATTCCGAGAGAATCGCTACAGAATCTTCTGCAAATCTTTTTTAATGTCTTCCGGTTTATCATTCGGAGCGTAGCGCTTCACGACCTGGCCGTCTTTATCTACGAGAAACTTCGTGAAGTTCCACTTGATCGCTTCTGTGCCGAGGATCCCCGGCCTTTCGCCTTTCAGGAATTGATAGAGCGGGTGAGCATCACTGCCGTTCACGTCGATTTTTGAGAACATCGGGAATGTCACATTGTAGGTGAGGGAGCAAAAATTCTTGATCTCCGTCTCGTCACCCGGTTCCTGCTTCCCGAACTGGTTACAGGGAAAACCGAGAACTTCGACTTTGTTACCGAGTTCCTTATGGAGCGCCTCGAGTCCTTCGTATTGCGGAGTAAATCCACACTTACTGGCCACGTTCACAATCAAAAGCGCCTTGCCCTTGTATTGTGAGAGAGAAACGTCCTTGCCATTGATGTCTTTAACAGAGAAATCATAAACACTGTTTGCCATAGGAACTCCTGTTGTTAAAGTTTAGACCCTCCTATATATTTTGGTCATGCAAAATTTCGACTTTCATAATCCGACTAAAATTCTTTTTGGTGAAAATACCATCTCGCGTTTGCCTGAAGTGCTTCCGGAAGGGCCGGTGCTTCTTCTCTACGGCGGTGGAAGCATCAAGTCTAACGGTGTTTACGATCAGGTCATGAAGGCGCTCTCGGGCAGGAAGGTTTTTGAAGTCTCAGGCGTGCGTCCGAATCCGACCTACGAAAAAGCGATGGAGGCGATGGAGCTCATTCGCAAAGAGAAAATCAATTTCATTCTCGCGGTGGGTGGTGGATCTGTCGTGGATTCCGCGAAGTTCATTTCACTCGCCGTTCACTACACTGGTGAGCCGTGGGATATTCTCACGAGACAAGATCTCGCTTTCACCAAAGCAGTTCCTTACGGAGCAGTTCTGACTTTGCCCGCAACCGGCTCGGAGATGAATTGCTTTTTTGTTCTCTCCCGCGGCGATCAGAAACTTTCTGCCGGTCATCCACTTCTCTTTCCGCAGTTTTCAATCCTCGATCCGAAAGTAACTTTCACGCTCGATAAGAGACAGATTGGGAACGGCGTGGTCGATGCGTTTGTTCACGTGATGGAGCAATATCTCACTTTCCCAAGCGATGCTCCTCTTCAGGACAGGTTTGCGGAGTCGATTCTTTCCACTCTCATCGAAGAGGGGCCAAAGTCTCTTCGAAATCCGAATGACTACGCCTCACGTGCTAACTACATGTGGTGTGCGACCGTTGCTTTGAGTGGTCTCGTTGGTTCCGGAGTTCCTCATGACTGGTCCACGCACGCAATCGGGCATGAGCTCACTGCTCTCTATGGACTTGATCACGCGCAGACGCTCGCGATTGTTTTCCCCGCGATGATGTGGGTGATGAAAGATGAGAAGCGGGCGAAGATCAACCAGTACGCTGAGCGCGTCTGGAAGATCAGCGATCACGAAGATCACTTTCAGGGTGCATTCAGAAAAACCGTGGCGTTCTTTGAGAACATGGGTCTACCCACGAAGCTCTCCGCTTACGGCATCAAGGAAGACACTGCCGCAAAAGTCATCGCGCGTTTTGAAACACGCGGCTTTCAACCGATGGGCGAGAAGGGACTCGTGACACTTGAGAAAGTGCGCGAAGTTCTTCGGGTGGCCAGTCAGTGAGCAAGCGCCGCGCGACCAATCACCTTCGTTGCCCGAAGTGCCGGATCAATAATTCACTTTGCGTTTGCGAACACATTAGGCCGATTCAGGTGAAGACCAATGTTTCGATCGTCGTTCACGTGAGTGAGCTGACTCTTTCTTCCAACAGCGCGCAGTTTGTGAAGCACATGGCACCCGATCAAACGGAGCTTTTCATTCGCGGACATGTGGAAAAGAAATTCACTCCCGATGAAATTCTTCAGCGTCCCGGACAACCACTTTTTCTTTTTCCTTCGGATGATGCTCTGGAACTCAATGCGGATTTCCTGACGAGTTTTCCGGGGCCCCATCACCTCATCGTTCCGGATGGAAACTGGAACCAGGCCAAGAAAGTTCGCGCCAGAGAAGAGGCCTTCTCAAACATGATGTGCGTGAAACTACCGAAAGGCATTGAGGCCGAATATCAGCTCAGAAAAGCTTTATATCCGGGACAGGTTTCAACCTACGAGGCGATTGCCCATGCCCTGGGCGCTCTTGAAGGGGATAAAGTGAGAGATGATCTCATGACATTCTTCCGCGCTTGGGTGAAGCGGACGATGTATAATCGCACGGGCTATCTGAAGTACGCTGATCTCTGATCACTTTGAATTCTTAAAAAACTCACCCACGTCAACGAGCTTCAATTGCTGCATGGGCGTTAGTGCCTGTCGTTTCCCATTGTATCCCTGGAAGGACTTAATCAATTTTTGCTCTGGCACTGACCAGATGAAACCGCCTCCGGTGATATGATTAAAAAAGATCAAATCTCCCAGCTCCTGAACACCTCCGCACGCCGGAGAGTAGAATGTCTCTTTTGGTGAGGCCTCGAAGAGCGTGGTAATCTTTTTCGTCACGGGATCGTATTTCTGGATGGCGGAGAATCGATTCCCATCAGTACTCTGGGCCCAGTTGTTGAAGATAAGAAAATTTCCGTCCGGAGTGACCTGAACGTCATGAAGTTGATTTTCATGAGGAATAAGATGGTGGGAAAGAACATGTGACAAATCAGGTGAGAGAACAAAGATGCCCAGCTTGATGCTATTGACGATGAGGTTTCCTGCTTTCATCCATGGGACAGTCGCCGAATAAGCATTTTCAGGTATTTCATAGAAACTATTGAAGTGAGTCGTCTCTATTGTTGCCTTCACCACTGCGAGCTCTACGGGTTTATACCAATTGAGTGGTTCTCCACCTACTGACCTCACAATTGTGGTGGAATTCACACGCCTCAGGATTTTTCCATTGAGATCAAGAATCATGAGCACGTCATCGCGTTCCGCGATTTTATTCCGCACAACCACTTCCGAACTGAGAGCATAGATACGTTGTCCATCGGGACTAAGATTCAACTGGTGATGGTAATGGCCGGGAACCTCCCAGAGCACCTCTTGCTTAGGTGAAATTTTTTTCAAAGACTGTTCGTTAGCGGAAAGAAACGATCCGTCAGGTAAGAAAACACAATACATACCCGGATAGGATTTGAGATTCTTCTTATTCGTGTAAAGGTAACATCCATTCTGGACCCAAAGTTTTTCTAAATCAGGAGAAGAAGTTAACTCCAATTTCTTTTTTACCGGCAATTGCGTGCAGGAAAAGAGGAGAAATAGGAAAAGAAATTGTGGTTTCATTGTTTAGAGTTTTTAAAAAAATCATTTACATCAACCAGCTTCAGCTGCTGAGTCGGGATCTGAGACCTCGGATTATCTGTATATCCGGGAAGAGCAAGCAGAAGTTCTTTTTTTGAAACGGACCAGAGATACCCACCGTCCAGAATGTGATTGAAGAAAATCAGATCACCCAGTTCCTGAACGCCTCCGCATGCTGGTGAATAAAAGACTTCTTTCGGCGAGGCCTCAAAAAGCGTGATAACTTTTTTTGTCACGGGATCGTATTTTTGAATTGCCGAGAATTCAGGGCCGTCAATCTCTTTCAGTGTCGCTCTGTTATTGAAATAAAGAAAGT
>JBJMLZ010000076.1:0-13288 GCA_045805035.1 Bacteriovoracaceae bacterium | reverse complement strand
AACTGAAAACTGCCTGGAACAAACTTCCCGCTGCGAAACGCATGCACCATCTTACGGTGCCTATCGTTGGTCTCACGGGTGGTATTGCAACCGGGAAGTCGACAGTGGCAAAACTTCTCATCGATCACGGGCTTCCGGTTATCAATGCCGACCTTCTGGTGAAATCCATTTATGCACATGAAGAAACCAAAGAATGGATCCGACTGAATTATCCGGATTGCATGAAAGGTAATGAAATCGATTTCAAGTTACTTCGGGAAAAATTTTTTACTGCGCCGGCAGTGAAAGATGAGATTGAGGCCTATATTTATGCCCGTATGCCGGACGCATTCAATTTGTCCTACAAAAATCTCGGGCGTCCTTCATTTGTGATCTACGATGTGCCGCTATTGTTTGAGAAACATCTCGACGTCATGGTTGACATGAAAGTTGTCGTCTACGCGCCAGCAAAAATTCAGAAGGCGCGGCTCATGGAACGCGACGGGCACAAAGAGGATCTGGCCCTCACAATCATGTCGAGTCAGATGGACATCGAAGTGAAAAAAAACAAGGCAGATTTTGTGATAGATAATTCGGCAACACTGACTGAGCTTGCGGAGGAAGTGAATCAATTCCTCCGGCAAGCTTTCAGCTAGATTTATTTTTTTCTTGGAACGCAACGGCCTTCGGCGTAGTCAAAAATATTCATCGATTTGAACCAACCGCCATCCTTCACCACTTTACAATAAAGTCCACGGTCACAAGGGTATTCAAACTGGCCGTCAGAAGTGTGCTTACCGCCCTGGAAGACGGGACACTTGTGATTTACTTTGGAACGGACCGCACACGCAAAGTAATGTTCTCTTGATTCTTCAAGACAGCGAGGAACGACGGTGTTTCCGGCGACACCTTTCATGCCATTGTTAAACCAGGCAAGACACTGATCATCGCGAATACATTTTGTCATCGGATGCGAGAAGCGAAGTGAAGCGATGATATTTCTCATCTGGATGTTCAGGGCCTGTTTCACTGTCATCTGATTATTGATCCGGGTATTCAGGAAATCATTCAAACAAAGATTCTGGAGATAAGGCATGGTCACTGACTGATTTCCAACATATTCCGGAACCAGGATTCGACGTGAAGTCATGGTGACTTCATTGGAATATCTGTGGCCGTAAGAAGCACCACCGCCGACGCCCATGATGCTGAAATTTCCGCTGCCGGAGTACTCAGTATTGAAGTTGAGTGCCAGCTCACAGAAGAAAGAGACATATCTTTTCTGGGGATGACCGCCGGAAGTAATGACCTGACCAGCACGATCACGTTTGTTGAAATCAAAATCACCATTAGGATTCACTCCCGGAGTCATTCCTTCAGATAGGATAATTACGCGGGATTCATAGTGACGGTGGAAATCGATTTTAGGACCTCCGGACAGGTCAGCACCTAAAAATTTAATTTTCAGAGTATAGCTGACGTTGGCGTCGAGGCGTTTCGTAACGGATGAGTTGGTGGTGATACTTGAAGTTGAAAGCCAGCGCACGTTCTCGCGTTCTGAAGCAAGCGATTCGAGAATTTCAGCTTTGCTCTTATATGTACGGCGTTCACCGTCTTTACTATTGTTGGCAATCGGAGAAGCGGCGCTGCTGTTATCAAGCATGCCTTCGACGTTAAGGAAGTTGGAACGTTCCTTCACCTCAGACATCATGTATTTCTGGAGTGGATCCGAGAAAGAATCATCCGATGAAATGATTCCGTTGGCGACGTCTTCTAATGCTTTGTAAGCAATTTCTTTGAACTCATCACGAAGTTCTGGTTCCGCCAGCTCAAGGTCTTTATCGATCGCTTCGCGGACAGTGGTTTTTGCCTGTTCTTTGTCTGAAGTTTCCGCGAAGGCCTTTTCATAAGAAGAGATGACCTGAGTCTTGATCTGCTCTGAAGTTAGGCGCGCTTCATTTTCCGCGCGGTCTTCAAGGGAAAGGTTTTGTTCTTCGTAATTCAATTCTCGGTGATAGCCCGCAATGTGAAGAGCAGGAATCGTGCGCGAAAGTTTTTCGAGCAAACGAACGCGATTTCTTTTCTCTTCCATGCTCACGCGAGCAAGTGCAGAGAGTGAAAAGAGGGCAATGAAAATGGCCGAACTTAAACGCAACATGGGTTCTCCTTAACTTCCCGGATTGTAGCTGAAGCGCCTTAAGGGAAGTCGAAGACTGGAAAAATGGAAAGGGTGTCAAAAGATTAGACGGCCTGTGAAATATGCGTCTTCTCATGAGGGATTAAGAAACTCTTTCTATAAGATCCACACAGATCGAAATAATTAAGGAGATTCTCATGAAAACTTTCATCGTACTCATTGCCATGCTCGCTTCTGCACATTCTTTCTCACAGTCAGAACCGGTGCTGGTTGATGTTCCTTCGGATGACCAGATCGCGCAGTCTCTCGATTTCACCGGCAAACCGGGAGTAATTGTGACAGCGACAATGGTGAAGACGGATGGCGATTACGGATCACTTATGATCACACACAAAAAACCAAATGATGTCCGTTATTATGTTGGTGCGATGAACGATACACTTTTTCAGCTGAATGAATCTCTTGCCGGATATACCACTCTCGACAAGAACGCAGCGGGATCACTTCTCATTAATTCCGCCAATGATTCTGTTGGACGCGATCGCTGGAGCCGGACATTGACGGTGGCCTATCGTAACAACAAATATCTTATTGTGGGTTATACCTATTCTTCTATCGACACTTACACCATGAAGAGTGAGGAGTGTGACTACAATCTTCAGACAAAGAAGGGCACAAGGAACAAGAAAGCTGTGCGCATCGCAACTGGTTCCATTGATCTGAATAAGTGGGTTGATGCAGAGAAATTTTTCACCTGCAAAGGCTGGTAATCTATTTCAGCTCGAGGTGTGAGCTCGCGGTCCAGGATTTTTCTTTCCGTTCCCACGGATCGAAGAACGACAGCGAGCTCGCCAGAAGCTTAAGCCCTTCCCGGTTCTTATTTCCCTTCCCGTATTTCGGATCTCCCATCACCGGATACCCGATGAAATCGAGATGCCGCCGGATCTGATGAAGCCTGCCGGTTTCAATCTGCACTTTGAGAAGACTCACGCGTTCATTACTGTCGAGGACCTCAAAATGTGTGACGGCTTCTTTATCATCCAGCGAGGCAGTGATGGTTTCTTTTTTTCCGGGCGTAAGTGTTCCGAGAACAATCGCCTCGTAAGTTTTTTTGATCTTGTTGTCCTGAAAGAGCTTACTGAGTTTGGCGGCACCTTCTGAAGTGTAGGCGATCACCATGAGGCCTTCCGTCTCGCGATCGAGACGATGAACCAGAAAGGTTTCTTTTTTACTTTTCAGCTCAACGTAACGGAAAAGAGAAGTGTGATCTCCCGCCTGTGTTCCCTGCGTGACCACACCCGCCTTCTTAAACCAGATGCCGTAGTGCTTAGTTTCTTCCAGGCATTCGGCGGTTTTGATTGCGGGGTAAGCAAGGACCTTAGGATCGTAATACAGTGTGATGACATCGCCCGGACGCATTTCCATCGAAGCATTCCGCTGGCGAAGAATTTTTCCCTTGCCACCTTTCTGGAGCCAGACCGCGCCCTTGTCACAGGCCTCGGCAATTTTATCGGTGGGAAGTTTGGATGCAGATGAAAGAAGAGCGGACAATTGTCCGCCCTCCTTAGCTATGACCTTGGTGACTTTCATCAGGAGAACATGGGCTGCTCAGGAACAGTTTCCGCAAGTTCCTGAGAGCGACGGGAAGCTTCAAGATCCTGCTTCATAAGTTCACGAAGAGTCTGGAGATTATCCACGAGCCTCGCCTCCTCTGAAGTGAAGATCTTCTGGAGTTCATGAATCGTTTCTTTGAGCGCGTGATCTTTTTGCGTTGTCTGGAAGTTGAACGCAATCTGCTCAGTCGATTTTGTATCATTCATCATGTTCATCTTACCGACGAGAACATCCAGCATGCCGAGTTTCTTCTCAAGAAGGCTAACGTTCACATCCAGACGCGCGAGCTCATCCTTGTAACGGATCGCGAGCTTCTGCTGGTTTTCATCCAGCGGAGGAAGCTGGGCAAAGAGAGAGTTGTTCATGGAAACGAGACGGGCCTTGCATTCCATAAGTTCAAACTTCAGTTTCTTATAATCTCCACGAAGACCATCGATCTGAGCGACCATGTCCATAACTTCGCGGACCCGCTTCATGCTTTCAGTGCCTTTTTCCTGAATGCGCATGGCCTCCGTACGAAGCTCATCATTCTGCTGGAGAACGCCTTTATTGATCATGGTCAGAGATTCGTTCTTCTCGAGCACGGTGATGAGAGAAGTTTTCAGGTCATTGGCGATCGCCATTTCCTTCCGGATGATGTCTTTTTTCTCGTTCTCTACTTTCGAGATTTCTTCCATCGCCAGACGGAGGTTAGAGTTTTCATGCTCGATCATCTGGATCGTGCGGATGTATTCGTTCTTTTCCATGGATATACGGTGATGAAGATCACGGAGCTCCTGGAAACTCTCATCGAGATTGTTCGCAGTGAAATCTTTTTCAAGAAGTGCCAGCTCATCGTCATCCAGCGCGTCCGTGTTCCAAAGATCAACAAACCTTCTCATCACTTCGCGCGAGAGATTGACCTGCTCGTTGATCGCGTCTTTCACTGCCACGAGTGGATAGAAGAATACCATCACGCGGTCTTCACGGTTCAGCGTGATCGGAGTGACATACATTTCGAATGGCTGGGCAGGTGCAAGCTCGTCCTGCTTGATTTTCACCGGATAGATTCCCGCGACCTTATTCACGAGTGCCTCGTAAACCGGATCATCCGCAAGGTTGAGGTATTCGCGAAGATAATCCCAGTGGAAAGCTTCAGAACGGACTTCTTCCGGAGAAAGATAGAACTGCTCGAGGAAAAGCTGGTTGAACCAGGTGACCTTGAAATTGTTATCGAGCATGCAGCCGCCGAACGGAAGGCCTTCATGGAGCATGGAGCCCAGGTTAAGTTTCACCTTGAGATCATCGAGGAGACGAACGATGTCTTCTCTGGTTGATTCGGTGTAGTGATCCATCATGAAACGTTGGTCCGCAAGAATGCCGGTCTCGATTACTTTTTTTACTTCGTTCTCGACTTGCATGCCGATTGTGATCTTCTGCCAGCGGAAGAGATAAAGAACACCCATCCATGCAGTGAGAAGAACACCGACGATGGCGAAAAGGAAGATGATAAGATGCTTTTGCTTCTGGACCGGAACATCCGCGAGAGTGAGAGCTTTCTTTTCCAGTTCAGTCGTCCACTTGGCCATCGCAAGAGACGCAGTTGTCACCTGCCCTTTCAGGCCTCTCACTTCAGTGCTGAGGCTTGAGAGAAGATTCAGTTCCTGCTCGATCGACTGGAAACGACCGAGGAGACCCTTCTTTTCACCATCCGTGAGCGTGGAATTCGTCACGAGACTCGTGAGAGTTCTCAGATCAGTTTTCAGATAGCTCACCTGAACTGAACCTGCGACAGTTTTGGCAGTAACGTTCGAGAGGCGTGACTGCATTTTCTCAGCGATCGTAGAAATTCTTTTGAAGCCATTAGAGCGGGCCACATCAGCGAGTGCATGAATTTTTGTAGTCATCACCTTGAGTGCATCGGAAGGATCCGACATGCCGGAGCCGTCAGTGATGAGTGAGTTGAAAGTCCGGACTGATTTCTGAAGTTCAGCGTTTGGTCTGACTTCGAGAAGGGTTTCGGTTTCTGCCATCTTCGCAGAAACTTCTTTCATCTTCTCGAATGCTTTTTCAGCTTGTGCCCACGAGAGATACTTCGAGATTTTTACGAAAGAGTCATCGGTCTTCATGAACTCGATCAGCTCTTTGACTTTGGACGTACGTTCTATTTCGGTGGATTGATATTGCGATAGTCGAAGCGCGAAAATCGCAGTCCCGAATATTGAAAGGATGGCCACCAGGAAGATCCCGTGCATGACCCAATTGCCTTTCGCGAAGGTTTTTTTCCAATCCATGAAGCACCCCGTGAAAATAAAAGATATTAGCTATTTAAAATTTTCTGACGAAATGACACGGATTGAAAACACCTAAATAAAATTAAAAAGCCCGAGTTTGAGACTCGGGCTTTTTGAATAATGACCTGTGAGTTTTTCTTAGCTCGCCAGATCTTCGTGCGATTCGAATTGATTGCGAAGTTTTGCTTTGAGTTTCAGGATCGCCTGCGTGTGAAGCTGAGACACGCGCGACTCTGTGACGTCGAGAACCTGGCCGATTTCTTTCAGGTTCAGATCTTCGAAGTAGTAGAGAGAAAGAACGAGGCGCTGCTTTTCCGGAAGCGACTTGATCCCGTCCTTGATGATTTCCTGCGCGCGCTTGTAACCAACGGCAGTCGCCGGATTCGCGCCACGAGAAGTCTCCATCAGAGACACCATGAGCTTCTTGTCGCCTTTGCTCATTGCCGCTGCGTCTTCGATATTGAGGAGAGAAACGGATTTTGATTTGTTGATGAGCTCGTGGAACTCTTCCATTGAGCAAGCGAGATGTTCGCACATCTCTTCGTCAGTTGCCGGACGACCGAGATCTTTTTCGAGCTTGGCATAGGCCTTCTCTACGATCTTGGCCTTTTCACGAACTGAACGTGGAACCCAGTCCTGTGAGCGAAGCTCGTCAAGGATCGCGCCACGGATACGGAATTCAGCGTAGGTTTTAAACTTGTTATCACGAGTAGGATCGAACTTCTCAATGGCGTCCATGAGACCGATCACACCACAAGAGATCATGTCATCAAGCTCGATGTTTGGTGGAAGGCGGCTCGCGATCTTCTGCGCGATATAACGAACGAATGGTGCGTACTCGAGAATGATCTCGTCTTTCACCTTAGGATCAACAGTGGAGCGGTAGTCTTTGAGGTTTTTGAGTTTGGCCGTGAGTGATGACATTTGGTAGCTCTCCTGCTTTTGCCGTTTATTGAACGTCGTGTTCAAAGGCCAAATGACCAGCGCTCGATGTGCGGATCAATGGCTCACCGAATTTTTCGGTGAACCCATATAAAAGTTTAACGAAGTTTTTGTGGAACTCATTTTTCCCTTCAGAGAGGAAAAAAGTATCAAATCCTTCGGACGGGATATCGAGTTTTGGGATACCTCCGAGGACGTGAGTGCGGGCACCGATGTAGTTCTCGACAGTTTCTGTCAGGGTCGCGCCCACTTTCTGATACTGTTTCTCGTGCTGATACATGTTCACGATGAGGTGGTTTTCGATCACGTTAAAGCGGTTCGAGAGCACTTTAATGAGCGAATACGAGTCAGTGATGGATGATTTATCAGGGTTCACCACGATGAAGCGGTGATCGCAGAAAGCATTGAGGGTGAGAGCAGAAAATGAGATTCCTGCCGGGCAATCGAGAATGATGTAATCGTACTCATGCTCGTGTCCCTGGATGATATCGATGATCACTTCATCGAAAGCAAGCTTTGATTCGAAAACTTCCATTGAGCCGTTGCACGCAGGAAGAAGATGAAAATTCCCCTGCACGATGAGGCATTCTTCAAACGTTTTTTCTCCGGAGAGAAGCTTTTCAAATTTATCGTTTTCTACCGGAAGACCGAGCTTGATAGCGGTGTTGGAAAGATTAGAGTCGCAGTCGATGAGAAGAGTTCTGTGACCAGCGAGAGCAAGTTCCTTAGCGGTCTTGAGCGCGATAGAAGTTTTTCCAACTCCGCCCTTACCGCCGGTGACGGAAATTTTCACACACGGTTTGAATGAATCTAAAGAGCGTACTTTGGCATTTTTTTCGGAAGAAAAAGTCTGTAACCACTCACTGGTCTTGTGCATACAACTCCTGTCACTGCACTTCCCTGACATCCTGTCGGGGAATGAATCACTGGCCTAATTTTTTCTTAGAACTGGAAGAGACCGGCCATCAATCTCTCAGCAGTCGCGCCTTCGATATCATCCGGAACCACAGGGCCGGTTCCGAAGAATTTCAGAGGCAGCTTGTTGTGCCCTTTATGAACATTGAAGAGCGCCCCAAAGTTCATGCAAAGGTCCACATGAGAAATGATAACACCGTCCGCAATGTCCTTGTAACGAGCAAGAATTTTCCGGTTATAAAGTTCTGAGTGGATGGCGGAAAGAGTGGTAAGAACTTCTACGTGATGGAAACCACGTTTGAGTGTCTCAACAAATTTTTTGGTTTCATCTGAGTGTTTGCCATTGAGACGGACATCGATGAGGACAGATTTGCCGGCTTCCACCGCTTTTCTCGTAAGCCCCACCAGCTCCGGATAATTTTGAACTTTTTCCACCCTGATCCCGAAGACCTGAGCGGCAAAGTCAGTTGCTCCTGTGTTCTGAGCGTCCTGTGAAAATTGAAGAACAACGACATCTTTTTTCAGGATCGCGATCTTCATGCCCATCGTGCTCTGGCCGGAAGCTGCTTCCGAAACCAGAACTGTAATCACCGGCTCACCGGTTTCTACGCGGGCAAAAAGCGGAATACCGGTATTGATAGAACTGGCCATTTCTCTCAGGGCAAATTCAAACACGATGTCGGCGTCTTCCAGGTCATCTTTTGAGAGTTCGTATTGAGCTTTCTTGATGAGTTCGAGGATGTGCGCTTCATCGACATCAAGAGTCTTGAGAGTCGTGCGAAGCTGGAAAATCCCCTTCGCTTCATTCAAATGCTTCTGGTTGAACTGATAGTTCTGAGAGAACTCAAGAATCTTCTGTTCAAGAAGCTGGATCTTATTCTGCTGAGTCGCCATCATCTGGCGAAGTTCGTTGTAGGCCTCGCGGCTTACCATGTTCGATGAGTTTGATTCCGCCTGAGAAGCAGTTGCTTGCGGAGGTTCTGCGTATTTTCCACGCTGCGATTGAGACTCCTGCGTCGGTTGCGGACGAGGAGCTGCTTGTCTTGGTTGTTGTTGCGGGGTCGGACGAGCGGCAGGACGGATCACGCGGTCTTCAGCTGAATCAGTTGAATAGTCTTCGTCTTCTTCGCCGAGAAAATCATCAAGACTGTTCTTGAGAAGTTTTCCGGTTTTTGAAGTCACGTCAGCAAGATTGGCGGTCCCCTGAGAAATAGTGTTCACGACTTTGTTGAGGCCAAGGTTACCGTAGCTACCGGCGCCGCTTGCAGGAGAATTATTATAGTTCTGGATGGTTTTCTGAACGTTCTTGGCGGGCTGCTGGTAGAGCTGCTCTTTTTGTTCTTCGTTAAGCACTTTATCCACCTTGGCCTTCTTTTCAAAGCTCCGCTCAGAAATGGCCGCAGTAATTTCAATGCGCTTTTTTTTGAAAGCGCCTTTGAGGCCATTATTCGTGATGGTTTTTAAAATGATCGCGTCGGGCCCGAGCTCAACTTTGACCTGCTTGAGAGCTTCCTCAAGAGTATCGGCTTCGAACTTCTTCACGAACATTTAATTACAACCTCACGGTACCGAGAGATCGGATGTTAATATCTGGACTAAGTTCATTATGACTCACCACGATCATGTTGGGAATGAATTTTTCAGTCAGCTTCTTGAAGTGTCGACGGATCACCGGCGAACAAAGCACGACCATTTTTTCACCCTGTGATGTCGCTTCTTCAATCTTCTCATTGAGAGAAGCGAGAATTGTTTGAGTGACTTTCGGATCAAGGTTCAATTGTGTTCCATGATCAGTGTTGATGATTGAACGGGCCACCGCCTCTTCCAGCGCACGATCGAGAGTGAAGAGAGGAACGTCACCCTGGCCTCCCTTGATCTTCTCAGTGATGGTCCGATAGAGCGACTGCCGCACGTATTCAGTGAGTGCTTCCGGATCTTTCGATGATGGCCCGAACTCAGCGAGAGTTTCGAGGATCGTCCTGAGATCGCGCACCGACACACCTTCACGAAGAAGGTTCTGAAGAACTTTGAGAACCACACCAAGAGACATGATATCCGGAACAAGATCGCTCACGATCTTCGGATTCTCTTCCTTGAACGTGTCCATCACTTTCACGAGTTCCTGGCGGCCGAACATTTCTGCAAGATTCGACTTCAGAACTTCGGTTAAGTGAGTGGCAACGATCGTAGAAAGATCAACGACGGTGTAACCGTTATACTGGGCCTCATCTTTTCTATCGTCCGTGATCCAGATCGCCGGAAGACCGAACACCGGTTCTTTGGTCGGCATGCCGTCCATTTGTTCAATGACCGTACCTGGATCCATCGCCATGAGGTGATCCGGCTGAAGTTCACCCTTGGCGATCTCAATGCCTTTGAGCTTGATCGAGTATCCACCCGGCTTGAGCTCAAGGTTGTCCTTGATGCGAACCGAAGGAATGATAACACCCCAGTCGATCGCAAATTGTTTTCTGATGTGTGAGATACGCTCGAGGAGATCGCCGTTCTGTTCGGCATCGACGATCGACACGATTCCATATCCGACTTCGAGTTGAACGAGTTCGACCGGAAGAAGTGATTCGAGAGTTTCTTTCTTTTCTTTTGTTTCCTGGACCGCTGTCTTTGCTTCTGCAACCTTCGCGAGTTCCTTGTTCTTCTCGATCTTGAATCCGGTGAAGCCAATGAGGCATCCGACAATGAAGAATGGAAGCGCAGGGAATCCAGGAATGAATCCGAAGAGTGTGATCGCAGCTGCAGTGATGTAGAAGGCCTTCGGATGGGCGCCGAATTCCGCCGACACCTGAGCACCAAGTGCGTTGGTATTAGAGTTACGTGTGGTGATGATACCGGCAGCAGTTGAAATGATAAGTGCCGGAATCTGAGCGATGAGACCATCACCCACCGTGAGGAGGGTGAAGATTCTCGCGGCGTCCGAGAATGTCATGTCGTTTTGAGCAACACCGACGATGATACCGCCGATGATATTGATCGCAGTAATGAGAATGCCCGCGATGGCATCACCGCGAACGAACTTCGAAGCACCGTCCATGGAACCGTAGAAGTCCGCTTCTTGCGCCACTTCCGCACGACGACGTTTTGCTTCGGTTTCATTGATGAGGCCCGCGTTCAAGTCGGCGTCGATCGCCATCTGTTTACCTGGCATGGCATCGAGAGTGAATCGTGCGCTTACTTCAGCGACTCGACCGGCACCTTTGGTGATTACGATGAAGTTAATCACGACAAGGATGGAGAAGATGATCAAACCGACTGCGTAGTTACCACCCACCACGAACTCACCGAAAGCTTCGATGATGTGTCCGGCAGCAGCAGTACCGTCACTTGGTGCGTGAAGGAGAATATTTCTCGTCGAGGCCACGTTCAGTGACAAACGAAGGAGTGTTGTCACGAGAAGGATCGACGGGAAGGTCGAGAAGTCCAGCGGCTTTCTTGCGTAAACCGACATGAGAAGAATCGCGACTGAGATCGAGATCGAAAGTGCTAAGAAAAGATCGAGGAGAAATGGAGGCACCGGAACAACCATCACGCCGAGGACCAGCATGAGTCCGAGTGCGATCGCTAAATCCGAATTTTGAGAAAAGATTTTTAGCTTTTCAAAAAACTTATCCATAAGTTACTCCGCTCATCCTGAGCTTTAAAAAACTAACTAATCGCCTTTTTCTTTCTCTTGAGCTTGTAAACAAACGCAAGAATTTCAGCGACCGCTTTATACAAATTCCTCGGAACTCCGTGACCCACCTTCACTGTCTTGTAAAGCGTACGGGCCAGCATGATGTTCTCGACGACGGGTATGTCATTTTCCTTTGCAATCTCTCGGATGCGAAGGGCCAAATGATCGGCACCTTTTGCCACTACCGCGGGAGCAACCATCCCGTCGGCGTCATACTTCAATGCTACACTAATATGAGTGGGATTGGTGACGATAACGTCCGCTTTTTTCACGTCGTTCATCATCCGCTTGTTGGCCATCTGGCGCTGGATCTGGCGGATGCGGTTCTTCACTTCCGGGTTCCCGTCTTTTTCCTTCGCCTCTTCCTTCGCTTCCTGCTTGGTCATCATCATTTTCTTACGGTACGACCATTTCTCCCAACCGAAGTCCGCGAGAGCAACAACCCCGAGACCAATCAGGATAGAGAAGCCAAGCTTCACCATCAGGTATTTCCCAAACATCAGCGACTGGGCCGCGTCTGCATGAAGGAAGCCGAGGAACAATCCCACGTTGTCTCTCATCACGTTGTAGGTGATCACGATCACCACGATGAACTTGAATACACCCTTCACTGCCTCAACGATGGCTTTCTTTGAGAAGAGACGGCTGAAGCCTTTCACCGGATCCAGACGCGTGATATCGGCAGAAAGAATTTCAGGTGAATAAAGAAATCCCACCTGGATGAACTGCGAGAAAACACCAAGGCAAAGTGAAGCGCCGAAAGTCGGGGCCACGCATTTCACCAGTGCCCACGCGGTATGCTGGAAAACTTCTGAGAACTTTTCCTTCTCATATGCGAGTTTCCAGTCGAGGCGATAAACGTATTCAATGTATTCAGTGAAGACTTCGTAGATAAAGAAACCGCAGAGAATGAGAGTGAGGAGTGAACCAGAGAGAAGAAGAACTGACGAGAGTTCCTTCGATTGAGCAACGTCACCCTTCTTGCGGGCCTCGTCTATTCGATACTGGGACGGTTCTTCCGTCTTTTCTGCGTCGTTGTCGGTTTCGTCGGCCATCCTATGCCTCGATTACCTTTTTTATCTCATGGTCATAAACTGGAACCACTCGCCCAGTTTTTCTACGTACAAGTCAAAACTCACCTGGAAAAACTCCTCTGCTATTCCTAAGAAGAGAAGCAAACCGAGCCCGATGTTCACCACGAAACTTACCATGAGTACGTTCATCTGCGGGACCGTTCTTGCAACAATTCCGAAGACGAGATTCATGAGAAGGTTCGCGAAGATCAGAGGTCCGGCCAGAAGCACGGACGCACTGAACGCTGACTTAAAGAATAACACGAAATATTCAGGCGTTTTCAGGAGTTTGTCCGCGGTTAAGAAATTGATAGAAAAAAACGACTGAAACACTCCCTTAAACATCGGTACCAGAGCGCCTGAAGAGAGAACGAGGATGATCATCGTCCACTCGATGAGCCTCTCAAACGGACCCACTTGTTGTCCCTGAGTGGGGTCAAAATAACTGACACTGGCAAAGCCAATCTGCTGGGTCAGTATGCTACCAGTGGCGATGAAGAGGCTCATGATACATTTCACCAGAAATCCGATAATTAAACCTGCGGTTGTATGGAACATCATGAGTAACCAGAGGTTCTCAGGTCCCACCTGCCTGACTTCTGCAACAAGCGTGCCCTGGAGCGCGGGAAAAAAGGCGAAAGAAATCATGAAGCTCGTGAGAACTTTT
>JBJMLZ010000075.1:0-6208 GCA_045805035.1 Bacteriovoracaceae bacterium | reverse complement strand
TATACTTTCCCGGTGAATCCAAACCTCATTAAAAAATTCCGCGCGCCTGAAACTCCCGGTAGTTTTTTTCTTTCCTTCGAAGGGATTGAAGGCTCCGGTAAAACAACTCAGATCCAGGAACTCGAAACGCATCTGAAAAATAAAAGCAAACGCGTTCTGATTCTTCGCGAACCGGGCGGAACTGTCTTCGGCGAAAAACTTCGTGAAGCGATCCTCGGGTCCACTTCACCTCTTCATCCACTTGCTGAATGCCATTTGTTTCTCGCGAGCCGCGCGCAGCTTTTAAAAGAAAAAATCCTGCCGTTTCTTCTCGAGGAAAACTCAGTCGTGATTCTTGATCGCTATATGGATTCCACCATTGCTTACCAGGGATTTGCGCGCGGTCTTGGACTTGAAACTGTGCTCACTCTTCACCAGCACGATCCACTGAGCCTTCTTCCGCACCGGACATACTTTCTTGATATCGATGTGAAGACATCGCACGAGCGGCAGAAAACCCGCGGACAAGCGAAAGATTATTTTGAATCAGAGAAAGAAGAATTTTATCAGAAGCTCGTTGATGGATATCGCGAAGTGGCGGGACTCTTTCCCGATCGCGTGTTGAAAATCGACGCCTCCGTTGACCCGGCTTCCGTCAAAGCTCAGATCATGAAAGATCTGGCGAAGTTTGTTCCATGAAGATCGAAGACGTTCTCGTCACGAAGGCCCGTGCCGGAGAGCTCGCCCATTTTTATCTTCTCGAGACTGCACTGAATGAAGATGAGGCGGCAGTCGCTCTCATGGAATTCTGCCATACCGTCATCAAACGTTATTTCCACGAAGTCGAAAAACAAAATCATCCGCTGAATAATCTCATGGATCACCCGGACGTTCTGGTGATCACTGGCGTCGAAGACAAAAAAGATTACACCGTCGAAGACGCCGCTCTCATGGAAAAGTTTTTTTCCTGGAAACCGGTTCAGGGAAAAAGAAAATTTGTGGTTATCCCTGAGGCCCACCGGATTACCCAGGTTCTTGCCAATAAATGGCTGAAGCTCCTCGAGGAACCGCCGGTTCCCGCGACCATTTTTCTTCTCAATCCAAGACGAATAAAGCTTCTTCCGACCATTCAGTCCCGGGCCCTTTCCCTGCGCCTCCCGCGCGAGCGAAGCGGTCATGACTCCTCTGAATGGAATGAATTTCTCGCGGAAGTGAAAGATCTGGGTCTTTCTGAGTTTCTAGAAACATTTTCCAAAGGCGACAGGGCCCTTTCTTTCTGGCTGGAGGAACTCCTCTATTGGGAAACAGAGCGCACAGCTCAGCTGGAGGGGAAAACCTCTTTGGAAAAGACGCTGAAAACTCTCAAAGAAATGGATATCTTCAATCAACCGGCCGCAACAAAGTGGACCTTCCTCTACTACCACCTGAAAGAACATGTTCTTCCTCAGTTAACTCGTTGACATACCACGGAAATCCACGAAGAATGTGGGAATGACTATATCTCAGAACCCGGGAGAGGACACGAATCCTCCCGAGGATCCTATAGCTCCTGAAGAAGATTATTCGGAGGAGCAGAACGAAGAGAGTGAACCCAAAGACGACCCCCGATTTAAAGAAGGACAAATCCTTCGCTTCGTTCGGGTTCGCTTTCCGGGAAACTCACGCTCATTTCCCTTCCTGATCGGAAAACGTCGCATTGAATACGGCCAGAAAGTCGTCGCCATGTCCGATCGCGGGATGGCAGTCGGTTATGTGAACTCGTTTCCTTACGACGTTCCGTTCAATAAAAGCATGCTCCCGGTTCGCTCCATCGCAAAGCTCGCCGAAGACGAAGACTTTGTTAAGGACAAGGACTCTTACCGAAAACAGAAAGATGCGGAAAACATCTGTAACGAGCTCATCGAATCCCACAAGCTTGATATGTATCTCACGCATGTGGAGTTCACTTCGTTCGGAAAAAAAGCGGTGTTCTATTTCATCGCCCCTTCCCGCGTCGATTTCCGCGATCTCGTGCGTGACCTCGTTTATAAACTGAAAACCAGGATTGAGCTTCGCCAGATTTCCGTGCGTGACCGCGCGGCTTCGGTCGGCGGCATTGGTCCCTGTGGACTTGAACTCTGTTGCTCTTCGTTCCTCACGAAGTACGGCAACGTCGGCATCAAGATGGCGAAGAACCAGGACCTCACCCTCAACTTCTCGAAGCTGAATGGTGTGTGCGGGCAGCTCAAGTGTTGTCTTCAGTACGAAGACGACGTTTACAAAGAGAAGCGCTCACGTCTTCCGAAAGAAGGCGACTTCATCACGACTCACACGAATGAAACTGGACGCGTTGATCGCATTCATCTTCTCTCTGAACAGTTCGATATGATGACCAACCGTGGAATCCGCAAGCGCTACGTGGTTGATCTCTACAAAGAAACGATCAAAAGAGAAGACGCCAACTTCCCGAACGAATTTGAAATGGTCACTGACGAAACTCACAAAGTCGTTGGCCTTGAAGATTCCGAGAAGAAAAAAGAGCGCGCAGTGGAATCTGAGTTCAGCTCATATCGTGAAAAATCAAAAGGCTTTGCCGAAGATATTTTTGCCAATCTCTTTGGCGAAAAGACTCTCGATTATTCTCTTCCGGACGTTGCTGAACCTGGCACGGCCACTAAGCACGTGAAGCTTCCGGATGAGGAAGAAGAAATACTTTATACGCCGTCTGAAGATGAAATGCTTGAAGACGATGATGATGACAGAATCGAAGATGTTCAGATCACGAGAACGATCATGAAAGAAGATAATCGCCCTGCGCGGGATACTTCTCACATGGGCCGGGATAATCGTGGCCCTCGGGACAATCGTGGACGCGACAATAATCAACGTCGTGATAATCGCCCTCGTGACAATCGCGGCGGTCAGCAGTCTCAGAATCAGAATCGCGGCCCTCAGAACCCGAATCAGGGTGGCGGACGTCCGGACAACCGGAACCGTAACAGGCCTCCTCGATAATTATGAAGATACTTCATACTTCTGACTGGCACCTGGGAAAGCGACTCATGAAGCTTGACCGGAGTGAGGAGCATACTGCTTTTCTCAACTGGCTCGTCGATGCCTTGAAGTCTGAAAAGATCGATCTCCTTCTTATCGCCGGCGATATTTTCGATGTTCCGAATCCTCCTCACCAGTCACTGGAGCTCTTTTATCATTTTCTCCATCGCGTTTCGGTGGAAACGAAAACTGAAACCCTGATCATCGCCGGCAATCACGATTCAGGCATTCTTCTCGATGCTCCGAAAGAATTACTCCGGACTCACAGGGTGAAAGTCTGGGGTAAACTTTCACAAAACCCGGCCGATCATTGGATCACACTTCACGACAAACTTGATGTGTGCGCGATCCCTTTCTTTCGTTCTTTTGAGCTCATGCCAGAAGGGGAAGGCGATGCGATTGAGGCGCTCAAAAAATATTTTCAGCGCGAGAAAACGAAACCCACTCTCCTTCTCTTCCATCACCTCGCAGGTATATATGAGGCAGCTGGAAGTGAGCAGGTCGTTTCGCTTTCAGGAGTTGATTCCCTTCCTCTGGATCTTCTGAAAGATTTTGACTACGTGGCACTTGGACACATTCATAAGCCTCAGAAGATTTCGGAGAAGGCCTATTATTCAGGCTCCCCCATCCCTCTGCGTTTCTCGGAAACAGCAGAAAAATCCGTCCTGATTCTTGAATTGAAAGAGAAGAACTTCGACATCAGAAAGCTTTCTGTTCCGGTCCTTCGTCCTATGCATCTCGTGAAGGCCACTCTGGAAAACTGGAAAGAAAAACTGAATGCTCTTCCCGAGTCAGAGGGACTCACTCCTGTCGTTGAGATTCAGCTCACACTGAAATCCCCGCAAGTCGGAATCTCAGATGAAATCCGCGAAGTCCTCACGAAAAAAGGCATGGAACTTTTAAGTTTTATTCCTTTTTACGAAGCCGCAGATGAAAAACCGAAGAGAAAAGAAAATCTTTTCGAACTCTCTCCTACAGATCTATTCTCAGATTATTTTTCTTTCCGGTTTCCGAACGAAACTCTTTCCGAAGAAGTGAAGGAAGATTTTAAGGCCCTCCTCATCAAGGTGAAAGATGCGGCTCCTTAAACTCAGGATTAAAAATATCGCCTCACTCAAGGGCGAACACATCATTAACTTCGGTGAGATTTCCTCTTACTCGAATCTCTTTGCCATCACCGGTGAAACCGGCGCCGGAAAATCCACGATCCTGAATTCTATTGGCCTTGCTCTTTACGGCGATATTTTTAAAAAGACCCTGAACCAGATCGATGTCGTCACCCTGGGTGAGCAGGAAGGGCAGATTGAGCTCATCTTCCAGGTACGTGGAAAAAAATACCTCGCTTATTGGTATGTACGGACGAGAAAGCCCAATGGTGAGTCTTACGCCAAGACGCCGACGCCCACCCGCTATCTTTACACCTTGAACGGAGATGACTTCTCGTCAGACAAAACCATCGCGACTGAGAAGACTGAAGATCTCCTTAACCTCGACTTTGACCAGTTCTCCAAGTGCGTGGTTCTGAATCAGGGTGAGTTCGCGAAATTTCTCATGGCCTCTTTTACTGATCGCAGAGCGATCCTTGAGAAGCTCTATCCGGGAGAGATTCTCGGTAACATCGTTCGGGTCCTGAAGGACGAGCTCGAAAATCTCAAGCGTGACAAAGAGCACATTGAGATAGAGCTCAAAGCGATTCAGGACGACGGCGTGGGCACAATGAATATTGAAGAGCTCCTCGCCACTGCCAATCGGGAGCTCTCTCTCCATGAGAACTGGTCAGAGCTCATTGAAAAGCTCAACGATCACTTCGTGAGCCTTTCTCATTACCACCAAAAAAATCAGGAGAATCTGAAGCGCATTGAGTCCACTAAAAAAGATCTCGCGGCAGGGACCACAACCTATAACGTTCTTCTCAAGGCGACCGAAGAAGCGCAGAACATCCGGGATAATGCTCAAAAGATTTTCGACGAAAAAGGGCCCCGTCTCCAGGAGCTTTTAAAAAAGGAAGAGAGCTTAAAAAATGAAAAAAGACATCTTGAATCTCTCGCTAAAGACGAAGATAAAAATCGCCAGGAAAGTTCTGAAGCTGAATCGCGACTTGGAAAAATTGAAGAAGAAGAAAAAAAGCTTCTTCCAGAGCGCGAAGAAACCGTCAGAAAAATGAAGTATCGTCCGGAAGCGATCATCGCGAACCGAAATATCATTAACGAGCTGGTTGACCTCAATGAAGAATCCGAAAAACTTCGCCAGCAAGTTAAACACGATAAGGAAAAGCTCCTCGACCTTGAAGTGAAAGGCAAGGAGATCGCGGTAAAGTTTTATGAACTTCAAAATAAGCTTCGCGAGATTCCGGAAGACCTACCTGAAAAACTGAAAGAGCTTTCCCTGAAAAAGGAAAATTCTCAGAAATCCCGTGCACGCGAAGCTGAACTGTCAACGCAGATCACGACGATGGAAAATTCCATCAGCGAGCTCATCATTGGCGTGAAGTCGCATCATAATGAGATCAAAGATCATAAGGACGAACTAACCAATGTCCTCGCCTCTCTGAAAGTTCAGGAGTTGATGTCCGCGGTTTCATTTTGTCTCTTTCATCCTCAAACTGAGGAGAAAAATGCCTGCCCAGTCTGTGAAACACCTTTTGATAAGGGAAAGCTTCAGGATCTCCGCATCCTTGCCGGCACTTTCAATATTGGGCGCCTTCAGGAAAAAGAAGGGAAACTGAAATCGGAAATTGTTCGCCTGGAAACGGAAGTCGGACTTCATTCCAGATCTCTGACTGAACTTCAGAAAACACTGCCTGCTATCAAGGAAGAGAAAAAAAAGCTTTTATCACTCATTGTTCCGGAAGAAGAGCTCGAAGGAGAAATCTCCAGAGTTCAGAAGCTCGTTTGGGATCGTGAACAGATCACTCCCCTCCTCACTGCAACTGAAACTGAATTGAACAAGGTTCGCAAAGACTACAAAGATGCCAAAGACAAGCTTACAATTAAGGAAAATGAACTCGCAGCGAGAGAAGATAAATTCACCAATCTCTCAGAAAGTGTGACTGCCTTCATTCCTGATTTTCACGCAGGATTTCTTCCGGACCTGCGCCTTGATCTGCGCCTTTCAGTTCTCCTCACTGAACTTGATGGGCTCATCGCCCGGGTCAGAAACGATCACAAACATTGGAGCGAAAGGAAAACAGAACTTA
>JBJMLZ010000074.1:0-7679 GCA_045805035.1 Bacteriovoracaceae bacterium | reverse complement strand
GCCACTTTTGTTCCCGCAACCGGCAGGCAGCGTGAGCTTTTTATTTTCCGGAGGAGTTCCTTCGAAGGACACCACACCTTTTACGGGAAATGATTTTGTGCTCGAAGAATTTTTGGTCACTGGTTGAGCAACCGGAGCTTCAGTCTTCACTTCTTCCACGACCACGACTGGTGCTTCCGCTGCCTCCACTTCAGTTGTCTCAGTTTTGGCCGAACTGAAGACAACCACGAACGCGAGGATCGCCACACCGGCCACCGCCGCCGTCATCGAACGTTTAGGATTCGAGAGACGAACGACAAAGTATTCTCTGATTGCGGCGCCACCGGCAATCACGAGAAGAAGAATGAGCCAGTTGAGATCATGCCCGTATGTATTCGGGAAGTGATTCGAGAGCATCGTGAAAATCACCGGCAGAGTGAAATAAGTATTATGAGTCGACCGGTTCTTGGCGTTCTTTCCCCAATCCTGATTCACCGGCCCACCACTTTTTGAGGCCTCGACCATCTTGAGCTGACGAGGAATGATCCGCATGAAAACGTTGGCGGTCATCCACGTGCCCATCATGCCACCGATGTGCATGTAGGCCGCGCGACCTGAAAGTGTGTGACAAAGGAAATACGACATACCACCGAGCCACGCGAGGGTGAGGATGTGGCCGATCACGGGTTTATTTTTTGTGAGCGAACTCTCCCAAAGGAGATCGTAGAAGAACCACGAACCGATAAGAGAAAAAAGGCCGATCGCCACCCCCTGGAGGTGAGTGATCTTCGAGACCATATCATCAAGGAGAAAAGTTCCGTCGCCCCAGTAGAAGATAAGAATCATGAGCATCATGCCGCTCATCCATGTCCAGTACGACTCCCACTTGAACCAGTGAAGCTTATCCGGAACTTTGGTCGGGCCCATGAGAAGTTTTTCAACGTGATAAAAACCGCCACCGTGAACCATCCATACTTCGCCGACGTGGCCCGGTGATTTTGAAGATTCGTTTCGCTCAAAGCTACGATCAAGCCACATGAAAAAAATCGACGTGCCAATCCAGGTCACTGCCACAGTTATGTGCAGCCAACGCACAAACAATAACAGCCAGTCAAAAAAGTCCTGATTCACAGTCACTAACTCCTTGAACAAGAGGGTCTAATTAAACCATTTTACGAGGGCATTTGGGAACAATTTTGGGGCCTTGACTCAGGCGTCAAACGGGGTTGTAATACTGAGATGACCAAATGGATCATTGTTTTTCTCTGTGGGGCCGCGTTTCTCTACTACAAGTACCGCCCGGTCAGACAAGTTCTGAACGTTCCGAACACTCCTGAATATCGCGAGCTTGTGAGCAGCACTACATGTGCAGGAAAAAAATCCTGCGTGCTCATCTACGTCACACCCTGGTGCCCGGCCTGTGAAGAAATGTCGCCGATTATTCAGCAGTGGCTCGTGAGAGCGAAGAATGACGCCGACGTTGGATTCAAGGTGATCGTAGGAATGGAGAACGCCCGCGGAGACAATCAAAAACTCGCCAAGCGCTATGCCCCTGTCAGCATCATTGATCACCGGAGAAAAATCCATGACCTTCTCGGTGTGCGGTATTACCCAACGCTACTCATGGTGAAAACAAACGGCGACGTTCTTGCCCATGATGAGAAAGTGATTGAGTGGGCGATGAATCGCTACAACGCCGGACCATAAAGCTTTACTCCTTTTGCGTCTTTTCTCCGCTGGAGTTTGCACTAACCTCTAGTCAGGAGAAATTTTATGAAAAAAGCATGGCCGAAACTTGAATACAACGAATGGCGCCCGACTTATGAAACTCTTCATCGCTGGGTACAGATCGTAGGGAAACTCAAACTCTGCAAATCTCCGTGGCTCAATCACTCGTGGGGAAGCACGCTGCTTGTGAACGCACGGGGACTCACGACTTCCGCGATCCCACTCGGTGATCGCATTCTCACGATCGATTTTGATTTCGTCGATCATCAACTCCTCTTCGAAGATTCTGAAGGGACAAATTTTGTGCTCCTTCTTCAGAGTGAAACCGTGGCCTCGTTCTTTGAGAGATTCAAGGAAGCCTTAAAAATTTTCGATGTCACTCCGACTTTTTATGAAGGTCCCAATGAAGTGATGGACTTTATTCCTTTCGCGGAAGACACCAATCACGCAACCTATAATCCAGTTCATGCCCATAACTTTTTTCAGGCCCTGGTGAGAGTCAGTAATCTACTGCAGGAATTTCGCGCGGAGTTTATCGGCAAGAGTTCTCCCGTTCATTTTTTCTGGGGAAGTTTCGATCTCGCCGTCACCCGTTTCTCCGGTCACACTGCCCCTGAACATCCAGGTGGAGTTCCGCATCTGCCGGATCTCGTCGCGCGCGAAGCTTACTCGCATGAAGTGATGAGCTGTGGTTTCTGGCCGGGCAATGAAATGTATCCGAAGGCCGCGTTCTACGCTTACGCTTATCCTGAACCAAAAGGATTTGCGCAATTCCGGATGCCGAAGAATGCTTTTTATCATCAGGCGCTTCACGAATTAATTCTGGATTATGACGCCGTCAGAGCGGCAGATGACCCGGAGGAGCTTGTGAGAGACTTCATCCATTCGGCGTATCTTGCAGCGGCCGACCTCGGCAATTGGGATCGGGAGTCGCTTGAGCATTCGCGCTATTTAGATGAAGTGAGAGAAACCTACTTCACTTAAGTTGCTCTTTAAGATGCTGGGGCCTAGTTTCCCCCGCATGAAGATCGTCCTGATCGTTCTTCTTTTCCTGGCCTCCTATGCACATGCGGATTCCTACCGTCACATGGTGAGTTTTGGGGCCGGAGGATTCGGATGGTCCGGAACATTTGAAAGAATGGAAACCCAATCAGGATCAAAATTCACCGACGTCGAATATTTTCTTCACAACATTTCTTTGAATTACGCATACAGGATCACGAAACGCTTCCAGCTCGGTGGATTTATCCAGAGTTATACTTCCCGCTACACTTTCCACACCACTGCCGGCGCACCAAAGACCGAACTTGAGACACAGGTCCTTGGGGCATTTCTCATCTACAACTTCTCTGACACGCTCTCGAGTGCGTGGTTCACAGGTTTTTCCTTCGGAGTGTTTCAAAGAAACGACGAGACTTCTCATGATGTGGCACTTGCCGAGAGTAAAAAACCTTTCGAACTCGATGACTCCGGAGAAATTTACGAAGTGGTGATCGGGAAGCGCTTTCGCCTATCAAAGTGGAAGATTGAGCACCTGACCTTCGCGCCTCAGCTCAGCGTTTACTACAAGGATCATGGTAAGGATCTTGATGATCAGAGAATCAAGAATGGCATCGGGATGACATTTCAGCCGGTGAAATTTGATTTTCTTTTCTAGCGTCCGGACAAAAAAAAAGGGCCGGCAAAGCCGACCCCTTTGGAATACTTCTTATTGCGGAAAGACTGTCTTGTAGTGATCAACGAGACTTCTCGTTGTGGCGTTGATCTCTTCTTTCGGAGAGCTGCGGAAATCCGAAACTGTCGAATCAATGCGGCCATAACGGAAAGTCACAACCTCGGGCTGTGAAGAATTTGCAAAAGTCTGACCTACACGTGTGGTGTGCTTTTCCAGGTCGTCAGCAAATACGATCGCATCAAAAGTGCGGCCGGATTTTTTCACGAGATACTGAAGCGCCTCCCCTTTGTGGTGACCGGCAGTCATGAAGATGCCGTTCTGGAAGCTGACGTTCATCTTGAAAGGCGGCTCCATGAATTCTTCCGCGATTCCTTTCATGATCGTCTTGTCGCCGAATTTGAGTCCGTTTCTGGTGAGCTCACGCTCAGTGACGTTACGAAGATTTGGTCCGCGTGATGTGAGGAGGAAGATCGAGTGGCCATTCGTCTTCAGCTGCTGGACGAGCTGCGGAAGATCCGGTTGAGTGAGCTCCATTTTTGAAAGCTGATAAAAGTTTGCTTGCGCTTCAAGGAGCTCATCGAAAGTTGTGAACGCAGCTTCCGGAGTTTTTCTGGCGATCGCATCTGATTGCCACTCAAACCATTGGTCGGAGCCAAGTTGCTGTCTGGCGGTGAGAAGAGTGTTGTCGATATCAAAAACAACAAGAACGCGATCAGCACCATAGCGCTTGCCGAGCTCAGCTGCTTTGTTCACAACATCCGCGTGATTATTCGTTGTGAGTGCCTCGTGGGCCCAGAGATTCGTGACTAAAATGAATGAGAGGAGAAAGAACTTTAACATAGAGGCTCCTTGGAAAGTTCCGGAGTTTTACCATGGGCGACCGGAAGAGGCCTCTTCGCTGTAAACTTTTCTTGTCTCATAGGGGGCGGGTAAAAAGGATAAGTCCTCAAATTGTCATAAAGACCTGAGGGCAACCGGGATGAAATAAAAAAGGGCCCTCAGGGGCCCTTCTTATTTTAGTGAACCGTAGTCTCTGTCGAATCTTCACGCCATGGAATGATTCCATCGAGGCGTGAGCGAATCCCCTCCACTCTCTGTCCGAGAAAATCCTGAACCGTAGAGTTCTGGAGAAAGCGGGAAATGTAAGGCGCGAGATAGTAAAGCGCAACTCCGCCTACAATTAAGCGACTGATTGGTCTTTTACCGAGTTCTCTGGCAGTCGAATAGAGATTCTGGTTTCTGGTTTTCGTTACCATATATCACTCCTGATTAAATTGAAGCGTCCATGGTTTCTTCGCCAGACTGAACGACACCTTCGATACGTGAGCGGATACCTTCTACATTGTCTCTCACGAAAGTCTGAACTTCAGGGTTACGGAAAAGACGTGCAACGAAAGGTGCGAGTGTAGCGATCGCAACGCCACCGAGAATGTAGCGGGCAATTGGCTTTCTCATCAGTTCTACGCCGAGTTTTCCGTAATCACGAACCAGAACGCTGTAGTCCCGATTGATTTGTTTCTGAATTCCCATCGCGTTTCTTCCAGTCCTGGTCACGCGAGCTGTTCTTCTGTTTCTTGTTGTTGCCATACATTCCTCCTGTGAATGTTACTTTCCGCGAGTGTAGCAAAAGCGTTCATCATCTGTTCATAAGATGGGCCCAATCATGACAGACCCACTTACTAACCTTTTTTGGAAGCGCTTTTGCATGGTGAGAAATGCCCACTCATCTCAGGAGGATCAACGATGAGAATTTTATCTTTCCTTTCCAGTGCACTTCTTCTTCTCACCATCAGCTGCGCCAAGGATAAATACGACAATAAAAGAAATGATATCCAGCGTGAAGAGGCCATCGACATGGTCAAAAAAAGTAAAAATATTGAAATCAAAAAAGGCTTTGGCGACGATAAGATTATTCTGAAAGATGAATAGTCCTAACGACGGCCGATGTTTCCACAAACGCTGCCTACCCGGCAGTCGCGTGAATCCAGTGTGCGGAATGAACCTTCGATCACAACCTGATCGGGGCCGCACATCTGGCGCGCTTCTCGTGACGATTCATAGAGGGCGTAGCGGGAGATATCAAAGAAGCCGTAACGAACCGTGATGACTTTGTAACTTTCAAGAGCGTCGCGGAGTTCGGCACAGGTCATTTTCCGCGGTCGATAAGCACTGCTGTCAGCGAAAGCAAATGTTGTGAAGAGAGTGAGTGCGATGATCAGTTTCATCCGGTGCTCCTCGAGATGAGGAGGGACTTTATCCGAAGTTTTCACTCGTGGAGAAAGTTGTGTAAAAATTACTGACACAGGTTTTCAGGAGTATCTTCCACGGTCTTCGAGCGCCGCTGAATGACGTCGCCGGTACAGGTCCACTACGCTAATGAAGGGGTCTTCGATGCGAATCGTGCAATTCATCGTCTCATTTTGCCTCTTCATCGGTGTCGCGGTGACGGGACTCGACCACATTCAGCGCGCTCATCGACTTCAGGTAACGAAGGCCCAATATAGCGAAGTCAATAATTTCGGCCACGGACTCTTCAGTATCGATACCTGGAAAGATCAGCTTTCCGATATTGTTTCAGATGAAATCAATGACATGTCTTTAAAAGGACAGACCGGCGCTACTCTCCACACCCAACTGGAAAAACAACTCGCGATTCTGATCGATAAAGTCGCGGAAAGAATAAAAAAACAGAACTGGAAAACTACCAAAGGATGGTTCAAGCAGTCCTTTATTGACTCATTCGTAGATGTCGATGAGATCAAAAAGGGCGTTCCCGAGTATGCCGATGCCATGATGAAAGAGCTTTCTTCTTCGAGAACGGAAAAGCAGTTGAAGTCTATGCTGTCGAAGAAAGTGGACGAATATATGAATGAAACTTTCGACAAGCAGGATGACTCATTAAGAGAAGCACTCGTTGCTAAATACGGTCACGGGAATGATGAGGTTGCCCGGGAAAAACTCGAAAAAAAACTTGATCGCGGCCACGGCCGCGAAATGGAAGAATCGCTTTGGATGATTGGCATGGCGGTCCTCATCTTCGCTCTTCTCGGATTCTCTAAAAAGCCCCTTGCTCCCTGGGAATATTTTATTCTTCTCGGAACTCTCCTTGTATTGATGGTGACCGGGATCAGCACACCGATGATTGACATGGAGGCGAAGATCTCTGAGCTTTCATTTGTTCTCATGGATCACCCGATCGTATTCAAGGATCAGGTCCTCTTCTTCCAGAGTAAAAGTATTCTCGACGTCTTTCACATCATGATCACCCACAAAGAACTCCAGATGAAACTTGTGGGCGTACTTCTAGTAACTTTCAGTGTGATCTTTCCGATGTTCAAGATGCTCTCGACGCTCGTCTACTACTATGACTTTTGTGAGGCCCGGAAAAGGTGGCTGGTGAAATTTTTCGTCTTCCATTCCGGCAAGTGGTCCATGGCCGACGTCCTCGTGGTGGCCATTTTCATGGCCTACATTGGCTTCAATGGTGTCATCAATAGCCAGCTCGATAACATCAAAGAAGCAGGCAAAGGTGGCCTCAATATCCTCACCACAAACGGTACCCAGCTTCAGCCGGGATACTTTGTCTTTCTCACCTTTGCGATTCTCGCGCTCTTTCTTTCACTCTTTCTCAAGAACCGTTCCTATGAGTGCAAGAAAGCTGATACAATGGAATCATGATCAAGCTTCCTCTTAAACCGTCCAAAGGTCGAATCGCCTTTTACCTCTTTCTTGCCGCTTTCATTCTCCTGACCGTGGATGTTCAGGGCCACACGATCGTCTTCCCCCGTGAGCTTGCGTTTCTTAAAAACTATCTCGATCCGGCAAAAAGTTGGTCCCGGTATTGGTCGCTTCTGATCTTTCTCGATGTCGTTTTATTTCTTGCCCATCTCTATCTCTGGCCTCTCATGAACCGGTATCTCAGATGGATTTCGGTTCCTCTCCTCATCGTGCTTACGACTCTTGCTAATTATGGCGCCCTCTCACTTTTTGTTCCTCATTCCCGTCACATCACCCAGTTTGTTTTCTACCGCGACCTCTATAAGCGCGATGCCAAGACCGGTAGGTTCGGGATGTTCGTGATCGAAAATTACAGTGGTGCGTTTGAGGCCATCAAAAGATTTGTCCGCCCTGAAGACCTGGATGAAGTCCGCAGGGTCATGAAGGCGGATTTTGAGGCCGAGCGCTACGTCCAACCGTCAAAACCTTAGACAGTCCTGTCAGAATTTTCATGGCCACCTCCGTAGTTTCCCTGCAGCTGGCATAATGCCGGAATGATGAAAATCACCCTGCTTGCACT
>JBJMLZ010000073.1:0-8865 GCA_045805035.1 Bacteriovoracaceae bacterium | reverse complement strand
ACAACGGCCACCTTCTTTTCAATCTCGTGAAGTCTGAAGGCGGAACTCGTAGCGGAGCAGTTGTTCAGATTCACTAAGAAAGATTTTTTATGCGACTTCATTTCAACACTCACTCAATGAACATGGCCGCCCTCGCGGCCATGTTCTGCATTTTGAGTGCCTGTGGAGGTCGCCACCTTCCCTCGAAAGCTGAAGTCCTTGCAAAAGTAAACGAGTCAACCGCCGTCCAGGCGCTGAAAAAAAAGAACGGGCAAGACATCCAGTTCGACAAAGAAGTTGAGAGTGAACATCTCTACACGCAATCTTTTATTCATAAAGTGAACGGCGTCGAAGTTCTGGGATCGGGAGTGAGGTATCACTTAGATCAGAAAGATGTGGGTCTTGTGAGTTCACATCTCAAGGAAATTTCTTCTGATCTCACGCCTAAGCTAACTGCCAAGGATGCTCTCGATCGTGCTAAGGAAATTGAACCCTCAAAATCTGTAGTGGGAAGTCCCGCCTTGAAAATTCTTCCACCGATGCAGAAGAAACCTGCCCGCATGATTTATGTCATCGGTCTTTCTTCTCAGGAAGAAATCTGGGTCAATGCTGAGAATGGCGAACATGTGGCGACTTTGGAAGAAGGACAGGACGCACTTACAGCAGGCAACAACGGAATTGTTTTAACGAAGCTTCCAGGTGATCGCTGCTCGATCGGCATACTGAAATCAGAAAAAGTATCTGAGTTTAACAAAGCTCAATGCCAGAAAAAACAGGAAAAGGCTTGCCAGGTTCTTAACTGGGAAATGATCCCGGTCGCTTTTCACCCAGAGGCCTGCAAAAAAGCGCAGGCGAATGACGAAAGCTCTGTGAGAGCTGAAAGGAACTCGAAAAAGTTCCTGGATTACTTTAAAAAAAATCACAATCGTGACAGTTACGATAACCATGGCTCCCCTATCGTGAGCATTGTTCATGGAGGCCAGCAGTACGCGAATGCCTCATGGTTTAAGAAGGAAAAGATCCTTGTCTACGGCGATGGTGATGGATCGACTTTCAGAGATTTCACCTTCGGAGTCGACATCGCGGGACACGAACTCACTCACGGAGTGATTCAAAGTTCGGCAGGACTTATCGCACTTGGTGAATCAGGCGCACTCAATGAATCGCTTGCCGATTATTTCGGAAAATTAGTGGAAGGAGCTCATGACTGGAGCTTCGGGAAAACCGTTTTCAGCGATACATCTTCAAACCAGGCGATTCGCGATCTCCTCGATCCTTCGCGCCTTATGGGTCAGTTTAAAGACAAAAAAGGTGAATTCGTCACTCGCGCCTATCCGGAGAAAGTAGCTGAGGCCGCTCCTATCATTGAACCCTGTCTTGAAAAAAATGATTTCTGCGCCATTCACTACAACGCTACCGTCCCCGGCCACACCTGGTATCTGATTCATGAACGCCTGGGACAGGAAAAAACAGAATCCTTATTGTATCTTGCTCTCACCCATTATTTTCATGAGCTCACGGATTTCAAAGAGGCGGCAATTGGCACACTCGCTGCGTGCAGTTCGCTTTATGATGAGGCAACTTGCGGAGAGGTTCGCGAGATATTCACTCAATCCGGCATGATCTAAAAAAAAGGGCCCGAAGGCCCTTTCATTATTTTCTTTCACCGATTGGTTTGTACTTATTCGATGTATCGCCGGTGTAGATCTGGCGCGGACGACAGATCTTGAATCCTGGCTGCTCCACCATTTCCTTCCACTGGGCCATCCAGCCTGGAAGTCTTCCCATCGCAAACATCACCGTGAACATGTTCGTCGGAATGCCGAGTGCGCGGTAGATGATGCCGGAATAGAAATCGACGTTTGGATAGAGCTTGCGTGAAACGAAGTATTCGTCTTTCAGCGCCACTTGCTCAAGGCCTTTGGCGATATCAAGAAGTGAATCTTTCACTCCAAGAGTGGCCAGAACGTTATCACACTCACGCTTGATGATCTTCGCGCGCGGATCGAAGTTCTTGTACACGCGGTGACCGAAGCCCATGAGACGTGAGCCAGAGTTCTTGTCTTTTACTTCCGCGAGGAATGCTTCATAGCCTTTGCCAGAGCTCTTGATTTCTTCAAGCATCTCAAGCACCGCCTGGTTAGCACCTCCGTGAAGTGGTCCCCAAAGTGCATCAACACCTGCTGAGATCGTCGCGAAGATATTTGCTTTTGATGAACCCACCATCCGCACTGAAGATGTTGAACAGTTCTGCTCGTGATCCACGTGGAGAATGAGAAGAATATCGAGCGCCTTCGCCACTTCTTTCTTCACGTTCTTGTCACCCGTCATCATGTGGATGAAGTCTGTGCAGTAATCGAGGTTCTTATCAGACTTCACGAAGTCTTTCCCTTGCGAGTGACGGTAAGCGTACGCCGCCATGACTTTCAATTGACCCATGAGCTGCGCGATCGCTGTATCTTTCTGCGCAGGAGTTAAATCCTGGGCGCACATATCTTCATTCCACGCTGAAAGGGCAACGAGGTTAGAAGAAAGAACTGCCATCGGGTGTGCGTTTTTCGGGAAGGCCTTGATCTGCGCCTTCATTCCTTCCGGGATATCATCAAACGAAGCAATTCTTTGTTCGAATGCTTTCAGTTCCGCTGCAGTCGGAAGTTTTCCGTAGAACACGAGATAAGAAGATTCGATGAAGGAAGATTTCTCCGCGATTTCTTCAATCGAGTATCCGCGGTATTTCAGAATCCCTTTTTCACCGTCGAGGAAAGTGATCGCAGACGTACATGCGCCTGTGTTCATGTATCCGGAGTCGAGAGTCACATAACTGGTTTCCGCGCGAAGTTTTGTGATGTCGACTGCCTTCTCACCTTCGGAACCCGTGAACGTAGGAAGTTCAAAAGTTTTATCACCGAGTACGAGTTTGGCCTTGTCTGACATAGGAGAGCTCCTTCAAAGAAATGAGATAAACAGAGTGGGAAAAAAAGTTGTGTTATATTAACTAATTGGCCGGACTCTGTCTTTAGTTGTGTTTTGATTTTCATCGGTTAGATGAGGACAAAAGTTAACTAGGGAAAACATTAATGGAACTCAATCCGCGGCAACGCTGTACTCAATGCGTCTAGTATTCGGAACTCTTTGAATTCTGATCTCTTTTTTAGATGAACTGCATGTGTAATCCGCATTGGTCGCCTCGAACTTCCACGCGTAAAACCACCGCATGAAAACAACTCTCGCTCTCATCACACTTCTTATTTCCCTCTCCTCTTTCGCCATCGAGGTCGACGTCATCTCCGCTGAGATTGGGGTCGAAGACGAGGCGGGACGTCCGGAACTTTGCCTCACGGTTGTTCGTGTTCCTTCAAACGCAAAGCTCGTGGGAATAGTCGAAACGAAATTCGATTGCTTCTATACCCGCCAGGCAAAGAAAAATTCCCGCATTGATGTGAACCATAAACAACTCTTGAAAGTTGAGCCGTCCCTTCTCCGTCATTTACAATCACGCGAGCCAAATTTAGAATTCGTCTATTCAGACGGAGAATAAATTTGCGCTGGGAAATTCCCCTTCAAGTGGCCACTCTTAAAAAACGCTATAAGAGATTTCTCGCCGACATCGAGCTCGGCGGAAAACTTCTGACTGCTCACGTGCCGAACACCGGCAGTATGCTGTCCTGCTGGGAGCCGGACTGGAAATGCGCGATTTCTGTTTCAAATAATCCCGCCCGAAAAATGCCTCACACACTTGAGCTCATTCACAATGGCGAGACCTGGATCGGCGTGAACACCGCCAATGCCAATAAGCTCGTGAAGCTTTGGCTCGAAAATCGCTTTCTCCCTGAGCTCACCGGTTATCCCGTGATCCAGCCCGAGAAAAAGATCGGCGACTCGCGGGTAGATTTTTATCTAGAAGGGCACAAGGAAAGTCCTGCCTGTTACGTCGAAGTAAAAAACGTCACGCTGAAACTGAATGGTGAGGCGCAATTCCCCGACTCCGTTTCTGAACGGGGCCAGAAGCACCTGCGCGAGCTCATGAAGCTCAAAAAAGAGGGTCTCCGTGCAGTCATGCTCTTTGTGGTTCAGCGGGAGGATGTCGGGACTTTCAAACCTGCGGCCTCTATCGATCCTGAATACGCCCGACTCCTTCGTGAGGCCCATAAGGCAGGGGTGGAAATTCTCGTGTATCAATGTAAAATGGATACAAAGGAATTGAAGCTGGGAAAATCCCTGCCCTTCACACTGGACTGATTGAGCAAGTTCTTCTTTCTCTTCAACGGCGAACTCTTTAAAGCGCGACTTCCGCAACCGGGAGAAGTCTTCACGCATTCCTTCAAGTGGAAAGACCAGCTCGAGTTTGAGTTCACTGAAAAAACACTTTTCATGATGGCGTGGACTTCTCTCCTTCCCGATCTCATGCCTACGGATGCCCGGAACCTCGTCGACTTTGCGAGCGCCCGCTATCCGGTTTCTCCCGACTACGAGGCCCTTCACAAGCTTTGCCCCGATCTCTGTGTGGGATACGACAAAGAGGAATGGGTATTTTTCGGAGGAAGTTTTTATCCGTGGCACTCTGGTCACCAGGCGTGTCTCAATCTTCTTCCTTCTGATAAAACGTGTTTTGTTCTTCCGGACAGAAATCCCTGGAAAGAAGTACGCGCGGTCGATCCGGTTCTCACTACCATCGAACTCGCGGGCAAAGTGAAGTTCGGTGCCCATCAATTTCTGGTGCCCACGTTCCTTCTCGATCAGCGAAAAAATCCGACTGTAGAATGGATGACCGAGCTTCGGAAAAAATGGCCCGCTAAAAAGCTCTCGCTCCTCATGGGCTTTGATAGTTTTGAAAACCTTCCCACCTGGACCCGCGCCGAAGAACTTCTTCCTCTTCTTCATGAGATCTACGTGGCCTCGCGCCTTGAAACGGACGAGGACCGCGAGCGCGTGACCGCGATGGTGAAAAAAATTCATCCAGTTGTGAATGTAACGTTCCTCGGGCGCCATGCTCACGAAGGACTTTCTTCCACTCAGATCCGCAAACAACGCTGACTATTCCACTCCGTTAATAATTCTTTCATTCTCTCCGATAACAGATACATGGAATATAAAAAGGCATCCTGGCACTTTAACCGCGAGAACGCGGGAAAGTTCGATGATCATGTGATGAGGTCCATCCCCTGGTATCACGAAGGGCACGAGCTCGTGCTGAAGTTCTCCGAGTTTTTCGTGAAACAGGATGACGTGATCTATGATCTGGGTTGCGCCACCGGAAGACTTTCCACCGCTCTTGCTGAATATCACAACGACAAGAACGTGACCGTGATTGGCCTTGATGAAAGTAAGGACATGATCATCGAAGCGAGAAAGCGTGATGGTGCAGAAAATGTGACCTTCATCAACGAGAACATTCTCACTCACGCTTATAAGCCGACCAACCTCATGATCGCCTACTACACCGTTCAGTTCATGGCAGAGGCGAAACGCAAAGAGATGCTGAAGAAAACTTTCAAGCACCTCAACACCGGCGGAGCGTTTCTTCTCTTTGAGAAGACTCGTGCGGAGACTGCAGTGATCGATAACATGTTCTCAACTCTTCTTACGGAGTTCAAACTTGAGCAAGGACAGAGCGCTGATGAAATCGTCGCCAAGCTTCTTTCCCTCAAGGGCGTGCTTGAACCGTCTTATTCTGAGGAAATCGTGAAGATGCTGAAGACGGTGGGCTTCCGCCACGTCGAGCGGATTTTCAAGCTGAATTCGTTTGAGGGATTTTTAGCGATAAAATAAAAAAAGGGCCCTTTCGGGCCCTTCGTTTTTTAGATCTTAGTAGCAAGACCAGTAACAGTCGTCATCACAAGTGTAACCCCAGTAGTAGTCGTCGTAGCAGTAGGTATCACACACGTAAACGTCTTCACAGTATCCGCCGCCGCCGTAGCTTCCGCCGCCGCCGTGACCAGCGCTAGCTGCAACTGCAACCGCAACTGCGATAAGAAGAACGCCGATGCCAATGTACATAACGGCTTCACCGTTCCAAGAAGCGCCTGTTGAGTAAGACTTCTTCATTGTTTCAGTCATGTAGTTAGCAGCATCAGATGCTGACATCTTCTGGATCTGAATCATGGTGAAAGCTGTCTGCATATCTTTTGCAACTTTCGCGTCTTTTACTTCTGCTTTTACGAACTCGATGAGTTCAGCGTTCGTAAGACCTTTCGCCTGAAGACCAGCGAGAGTGTCTTTGAACTTCTTCATCTGAGCGTCGTAGAAAGACTTGTCTTTCTGGTTCCACTCAACAGTGAGTGAATAGTTGAGCTCGTCAAAAGCTGATTTAAGGCCTGGGTTGCTGCCAGCGAAGGCAGTTGTTGTGAACGCGACAGCGATCATCAACGTGACTAATTTTTTAAACATGGGAAAACCTCCTGGGGTTTTATGGGTCTCAAGTGGGACAGTGTGTACCATGAGAAATTTGGAGATGTTAATTTTTTGAAATTTTTCCAATGCAGGTTTTAGAAAAATTAAAGGTCACTCTGACACCGGATATGATTCTGGGAATGTAAGGAAAAAGGCCGGTGAGAAATCACCGGCCGTTAAAAAAAGTCTTAGAGACCTTTGAGATTCAGCGATTTAAGAATACGGATCTTGTCATTGAAAGGCATCTCGCACATCTGGTCACAGGTGTTAAGAATTCCCTGAACAAGTTCGGAGCGGATGTTCGAGTTCGTCGTGATCTCTTTTCTCAGGGCGTACAGGAACTCAGTTCCCTGGTCTTTGCCGATGATTTCTTTCATGCTCCACAGAAGACCAAAGACGAAATCAGTGTTCGCGTAGTCCTGCATCTCAAACTGGATTTTGTAATCCTGTTTCCTCTTGGCGTTCTTTCCGTTGTACGTGTTGTACTTCTTGATCTTCATCGCAAGTTTCGGTGAATCCGCAATTTGTCCCGCAAAAACATCCGCCATCCCTTCAATCACTGCAGTTGAGTGAGAAAGAACGAGCGCATCGGAAAGAGCTGCGTGTGAATACTCGTGATAAATAATTTCCGGAATGAGGGCCGTATCGAGCCAGTACCACTTGCGTGAAAGGGCCTTCGTGAGCGGATCCATCAGGAGATACCCGGCTTCCATCACCAGTGTGCCGCCTACCGTACGAATAAGTGATTCTTGTGAGAACGGACCCGGGCCATTGTAATCAGAGTTCGTGTAAGCGACGGCAACGTTCGAAAGAAAACGCTGGAGCGATTGCATGCGCATCTGATCGCGGAACTGTCCGAGAAGAACCTGGAACTCCTGCTGCTGAAGATTGTTCACGCGGAGATCTTTGATGTTCACTCTCATGGATGGACGGAACCAGATCTCCATTCCCCAAGGTTTTACGCCGTGAGATTCAAGACCTCTCCCGGCAGGAACGGTGAGCGCGTTGTTATGCTGAGGCTCAAGATTATCGTTGGCAAAATGTCCAAGCTCAGAGAATTGGTTAGTGTGCTCAATCCGGATCGTCATCTTCGGAATGGTCTTCACGTAATCTGATTTCACGACGTCGACAAAGTATGAGCGAGCTCTCATCAAGTGATAGTAAGCGGTGGCCGCGCGGTATGTGAGCGCTCTTTCCGCGTTGAACTTGATCGCCTCCTCTGATTTCCCTTTCACGATTCTGAAGAACTCTCCGTCAAAGGAGTCTTCGGAAACGAGATTCGTGAGAGTCACGTTCCCCGATTGCGGATATCCGTTCTCCGAGCGAATGAGGGCCTCCATCACTTTCTCGGATGAGAAGGCCTGGAGTGAGTAAAGTCCTAAGAGAAGTAAAATTGTAGTTTTCATCAGAATAACACCGTGTCGTCTTGTTGATTGTCTGAGCCTTTACCAACTGTCGCTTCGATCACCACGAGAACAAGTGCCGGGATGAATCCCCATGGCTGCGGGATCGCGATCGTAGCGACTGAACTGAATGTTCTCACCCACACTTCCGCTTTCTGCCAGAAAGTTTTTGTCGGGTTCCAGATTTCCTGGAGGCCGCCGAGTTCTTTCAACTCAGATGCCGGAATGAGACTTGTCTCATACGAAGCGGTGATGAGGTCAAAGTAATCCGGCGTGCGGCCATTGAAATAAGTGTTGGTCGCAAGCAGCGCCATCTCTTTACGAAGAAGCTTGATTGCCAGACGGAAGCGCTCCATCGGCTCAAGAGTAATCGTTTCGACTTCCTCTTCTTCTTCGTAAATCATGATCGTCACTTTCTTCGCTTCCAGACGCGTGCGGAGTCTTTTCACGACGTCCGCCATGAGCATGATCTGAAGATCTGTATATTGCTCCATGAGTCTGATACGGCGGCTGACCTGGGTCTTTCTCGCTTTCTCGGTCACGAAGTCACTTCTTTCCGTCGCATCACGAAGAGGCTTGTTACTCCGGAGTGATTTCAGTTTCTGAAAATAAGAACGAAGTGAAAGTGATGAAGTGCCGATGTCATTGGCGCGTGCGCGCTCAAGTGTCAGATAAGTACTGTTATCGATAGCTCTTCTGTTGTGGGCCTCAACCAAAAGTCCTTCAAGCTGTGTATCAGAAACGTCACCAACTTTTCTGATTTCACTCACAAGGCTTCTGTACGCATCATCAAGACAAGCATTCTTTGCGAATCGCTGCTGGAAAGAGGCCACCAGCTTTATCATCTCCGGAAGTTTCGCGCGTTCTGGCCTACGAAGTTTTTCCGGGTCTTTGTCTTCAACAACGTCCGTTGTTACTTTTCTCGCATCAAGAAGGACCTTCACGACAACGTCATCAATCTCATCTTTTGAACGAAGATAATGAATCACGCCTTCGTAGGCATCAAAGAGACGGCTCTTTTTCACGAGCTCTCTTTCCATTGTTTTGTTAAGAGCATAAGCACAAAGCTTGGATGAATCTGTCGGAAGAGATT
>JBJMLZ010000072.1:0-4589 GCA_045805035.1 Bacteriovoracaceae bacterium | reverse complement strand
TTTCCGAATCCAGGGACAGTCTGCGGAAATCATCAAAAACAAGCTTCACGACAAATTTGGCGACCTTTACTGAAATAGTGGCCAAAGGTTCCTCCTGCTTTTCACTTCAACTCCCCGAAAGAACATTCAGGCACATCTTAAGCTGCATCTGATTTCTAATCCCCTGATAATAATTCCATCTCAGGAGATGACATATGATGAAGACCACATTCCTTCTCGCTATGCTTTTCACGCTTCAAGCACACGCGGTTGTGCTCGTCCGATCGAACGTCGTGATAACGAATGGTGCCTGCGGTACCGCCAATCAAGTCGCGAGCATCACGACCCCTTCTGCTAACCTTTGTAGTGCCGGGAATCCTTCAGGAGTCTCTCTTGTCGTGAATCAGTGGCGGTGGTCTTGTTACGGATTAAACGGAGGGGCCACCGCGAGTTGTTACGCCCCGAAAGTCACTTCAATCAGAGTATGTTATCCGGGAGTGAAAGCGAGTTGCCCGATCGAGAATGGTTACGGCCTCAAGATCTGTAATCTCGACGGCTCAAGCTGGGGAAATTGTCACGCTACCGCCTGTAACACTGGCTACGTTCTCTCACTTGGAAAATGCGTGCCTTCATCCATGACATCAACAACGACAACGGCCTCAGGCATTCCCTACGATCTCACGGTGAACGATCCGTCTAATCTTCTTGGCACTGATCGCACGCTCGTCCTCGCCAACTTCGAGGCCGCAATTAACGACTGGTCGGGGTGGATCCAGAGTAAAGGAACTCTTCGCATCCGCATGGATGTAACCGGTACAACTGCCAATGGACGCTTCGGAGGAATTTCCGGAGGCTCGAAGTATCTCGCCGCCTCGAGTGGCCACAATATTTTTGAATTCTCCGCAACCTATAAAATGAGAACGGGCCTTGATGCTGACGCCAACGTTCCCGACGTCATTATTTCCGTGAACGCGCCTTTCATGCGTCAGTATTATTGGATTGACCCGAGTCCATCATCAAGAACGTTAGCAGTTCCTGCAGGCAAAGTTGATCTTGTGACAGTGTTTGCTCACGAGCTTGGTCACGCTTTCGGAATGGCAGGATGGTTGGATCTTAATAGCGGAGCAGTTCCTTCCAACAACGGCATTTCTCAATACGATAATCTCATTTACGCCACTTCGACCTTGGGTGAAGGAAAAATTCTTTTCTCTGGTTCGAAAGCTTCAGCGATCTATGGAAAAAAGGTTCCGGTCTTCTTTGCTAGTCAGGACAATACTTCAGAGCAAGTCATTCACAACAATGCCACTTACCTCTGTAACCGCTCTCATACGCAGAATCTTTTTCACTATGGTTACTTCATGAGTAGCGTGCCGGAATACGACAGTACGTTCTTTGGTCTCATGGCGGGGGTTTGGGTGAATCGTTCTGCAGTTCAGGGAATCAGAATCCGCGTGGGAGCGCTGGACGCCGCGATCATGGGAGACCTGGGAATTCCGATGAAGTCGAGCTTAGCATCGACGGCATTGCCTTAGGATCTAGAGAGCGAAATCGTAACTGACTCTGAGTTTTCCAGTCTCCGCGACGTTGACTTCACAGTTGGCGTCGCCACAAGGAAGCGTGATCAGTTTTCCCTGATAAATTTCTTTGGTGGTGCGGGCACCGGTGATGCCTTCGAGAAGAATTTTGTGTGAAACAGAACCATTCACCGGTGTACTCTTCAGAAGTTTTTCTGCCATATCCAGAACCGCTTTCTTATCCGTGAGATTGAGCTTCCCGAATTTTTCATAGGTAAAGCTTGAGCCGATGTGAGCACATCCGCCGATTTCATGGGTGACCTTCACGCCGTTTTTCAGGATGGCGGATTCAATCAGGTCACGCTTGTCCTTCTTCATTACCTTGTAGGATTTGACCGCTTTCTGATTGAGGGCTCCCTTGATCGCTTCCGGATTGAGCGAGCAATCGTCAGCTGCATAAAGAGGAAAGGAAACGAGGATGAGAAGGAGTGTGGTTTTCATCCTTCCAGTATGGCAAAAAAAAAGATCACCATCAAGTGAGTTACCCGATGGTGATCTTCGCTTTCTAGAAATTAATCATTCAGAAGTTCAGAAAGGCGGGCCCAGTTTCCTTTGAAGCTTGTGGCCTTGTCCATGCTCCAGATGAAGTCAGGACGAGCTTTTGATTTCCACTCACCCCCGACGATTCTTCCGGCGTAATCCACATCGAGAATGTACTCATAGTGTTTCACGTCGTTTTCGTGAGCAGGTGTTCCGTTGGTTGGATTCCAGCTGTTCGCGGTGATGCCCGCAACGTAAGTCATATCAGTCTTCACGCGCACGCGTTTCACTGTCCCCGGAGCGGAATCGTGTGCCGGTTCCATATTGTCTTCGGTGATCACAGAAGTGTAACCCACGATGTTGTGATTCCATACCTGGCGGCCACGTTCAACGTCGGCGATGAAACTTTGTTTCTGGATTCCAACTGTGTTGGCGAGAACGATGTGGAAGGCGCCTGCGTTCAGGTCTTCATCACAGCCTGGCCCGAAAATAAGAAAGCAACGCTTGCCCATCTGGTGAGTGGTCGTCGCGTCGCTGTGATAAGCATAGTAGTAAGAGAGAAGTGCCTTGATGTCAGATGATCCGAAAGGAACCTGCACACCATCAGTACTCGTGAGAGTTTTCGGTGTTGGCTCTTTGTGGTTTTGAGCAGCAGGTGCCCAGCCGTTACAGATGCCGTGCCAGAGTTCGGCGTGCTCATCAGCGATCTTATCCACTTCCTGAACGAGCGAGTAACTGTAGTCAGCGTTCAGGAGATCGAGTTTCTCCGTCGCAGAAAGTGTCGCGAGTTGCTCGATGCTCATCGCATGCGCTTCATCTCTGGTGGGAGAAACAAGCTTGAATCCAATCTGATCGCGTGTGTTCCAGCGGCGATTGATACTGCCTTTCTTTCTTGACCAATAATCACTCGCCCAAAGTTTGCCGGACATCACCGGCTGTCCTGCGAGCGGGAGACGTGCGAGCATTCTTTCAAAGTTTGCTCCGCGGATAGAGGGATCTGAGTAATCTTCCCATTCACGGTTAATTTCCGCGCGGGCATTCAGGGTAAAAAGCAGGGAGAAAAAAATAACTATTTTCATGAGACCTCCGAGTTGCGCCGTGTATAGCGCAGTGGAGGCATTATTCAAATGACTTCAGACGAAATAAAGTCAGTTAAGAGAGTTTAAAATTTTTGCGCCGGTCGCCAGAACTAAATAATGTTCTGATCGAGGTTATGGTCACCCACGATTCCCTTAGGTTCGAGCGTCAGGTAGTTGAAAACGTCCTTCACCTGGGGAACCTGTCTCACGACAACTTCCACCCATTTCCGGTCGTCCCGCGTCTCAACGTGGCCATACAGATTCACGAATCCTAGCTGGGTCTTTACCTCAATTCCCTCAACATCAATTGTGGGATCGTTGTTCAGGCGCTCTTCGACAAGCTCCTTCAGGTCCTCATCACTCATGTCCATGGTCATTCTCCTTAAAGATCAAGTTCAGAATACAGAGGTGCAGGGAGAAAAAGGAATGCCGTTAATCTCAAAGTTTTCTGGTGCGCGAAGAGAAAAACTCAGTGGCCTTAAGCGACCCTTAACTCGTTCACAACTTTCACCACTTCACTCATGAGGTCCACGCAATTTCCCGCCTCGCTTTTCTGTTTTTCATCCATCACTTTGCCTGAAAGTGTCACCACTCCATCTTTGACGAAAACCTCAATCTCAGCGGCGTCCACCCGCGGGCTCTCATAGAGCGCCTGGCAGGCCTGGTCCTTGATCAAATCGTCGGTAAACTTCCAGTTCTTAGGTCGGTTCATACAGCGTCCTTGGCCGGTTTCTATTGTCTCGCGTCTCTTTAAAGCGGTCACCGCATTGATTTGGTGTGATCCATTCCTGACTAAATTTATATTTATGTTTCTTAAATCAAGTCATGAGATCGGAACTCCGAACTTGAGAATATGAAGAACCAGATTCTTGCCCTGATAAGTCTTCTCTTCCTTTTTGCCTGTGCTACCGGTCACCAGCAGACCGCGGAGAAACTCAGAAAATTTGTGGCAGAAAAAAAGTTCACTGAGGCGATCGAATTTTTAAAAGACAGTCCACTCGCGGAAGATCAGAAGTCCCAGCTCCTCTTCTGGAATGAGTTGGGACTGCTTGAGCACTATCGCGGCAACTATCACGCTTCCAATGAATACCTCGCCAAAGCAAAAGACCTGATCGATGAGCTCTACACTACCCGCATCTCCGGCAAGGTGAGCTCGATTCTTGTGAACGACAATGCGGATCTTTATTACGGCGAAAAATACGAGGCCTCACTCGTCTATTTCTACCGGGCGTTGAACTATTATCTCGTTGCCATGGCCGAACCAGAGTTGATGAAACGAAGAGAACTTCTTTCTCTTGCGCGCGCCGAAGTCGTGGGCTGGGATTCGTTCCTCACCGAAATAAAAAATGAACGCATGGGGAAGGCGCTCTTCAAGGATGATCTCCTCGCCAAAACTTTCGGGGCGCTTATTCATGAATCACAGGGAAACCATCAAGACGATCAGATTGCGCTTCAGCTCTACAAAGATGCGCAGGTG
>JBJMLZ010000071.1:0-6820 GCA_045805035.1 Bacteriovoracaceae bacterium | reverse complement strand
ATGATCTTCGCTTTCGGATCATTATCGTCCTGCTTTTTAAGATCCATTTCTTCAATGAGCGATTTATGTATACGACCTTTGAGGTCGGTCCACTGATCTTTTTTCTTTTCATCACCCGGACCTGCGGCTCCGCCGTTACCATTTGCTGCCGAAGCCGCTGCATTCACACCGGAAGGTTTTTGAAGTTGTTCAAGCGTGCGAAGAACGTTTTTCTGAATGAGCTTGCGCACGCAATCGGTAACCCCGTTACCAAAAGCAGAAGTCTTGGCAGTCACAATCACCGGGGTTGATCGCGAAAGAGCGGCTACACAACTGGCGTCGTCTCTTGGAATCGCATGGAAGACTGGTTTGCCTATCTGTTTACCAATGACTTCCGGACTGACCGGATGGCCATTCACTGCCTGGTTCACGAGAACCTGAATCATGTCTTTCGGAAAAAGTAATGTCACGAGATCGGAGTACATCCGGCGACACTGGTTCACCGCGAGAAGATCCGGAGAAGTCACCATGAAAATCAACGTGGAAAATTCCAGTGCCTTAAGCGTAAGCGGAGTGAGTTCAGATCCCGCGTCGATAATCGTCACCGGATATATATTAGTGATCGCCTTCAGCGCTTTTCCGAGACCTTCTTCCTGAATTTGATTCGCAAGAATTGGTTCCGTCGGCATGCCGATGTAGGAAACTCCCGCTTTATGATCAGCCGTAAAAAGCTGAATTGAGCGCGGATCAATTGCTCCGGAGAATTCTGCGAGTTCTTTTAACTGCTTCTTTGATTTAAGGCCGGTGATAATGTTCTGATCACCGCAGGCCTTCTGGTCAAAATCCATCAGCAGGGTCTTCGCCCTGATCTCATTGGCGTAAGCAAAGGCGAGGTTGGCCGCAAGCTGCGACTTCCCTACTCCTCCCTTCCCACCGATGATACTGATGATATGACCTGCCATTCTTACTGCCTTCTTCTGAATTTTTTCCGGATCTCTTCAGTCGCTGCCGAAGCAGATTCGATGATTTCCGGAGTGAGGAACATGACATATTGAGACTTACTGGTAGCGTAGTTTTTCGAGCGAAGAAGACGGAAGAGCGGAGTGGCCGGCGCAGTTCCCGCCGTTGCCGTAACCGGTGCAGGATCATCCTTGTCGTACTTCGTCTCAGAAGCACTTTGAACGACACCGCCGATGACTGCTGATTCTTTTGACTTCACAATGAGGTTTGTTTCAACAGAGTTTGTGGTCGTGATAGGAAGATTTCCTCCCTGAGTCTGACCCGTCTGCAAATTCACCGCGAGGTTCACCGCCATGAGAACGTTTTCCTGTTCAAGAATCCGCGGTTCGATACTGAGGTTCAAACCAATCTGCGCAGTTGATGGACGTTGAGTTTCCCCTGTACCAACCGCGAATGGAATGCTGGTTGATTTGGTGATCTTTGCCTGCTTCTCGTTTTGAGTGACGATCATCGCTGATTGAATCACCCGCGCGTAGCCAGCAGACTTCGCAGCGATCAGTTTAGGAAAGAGATTGGTGATGGTTGCACTCAGAGTTCCGCTCGATTGAGAAGAAACCGCACCGGTTGCGGTCTGGCCAATCGTAATCCGGCTGGCGTCCTGGCCCATGAGCGGCGCCCACTTAAACGCAAACACACGTCCGTAGTCCTTGGAAAGTTCCACAAACTGCGCGGTGATCTTCACCATCTTCGGAGCCGGTTGTGGCTCTTTCTTTTCATTCACGGCGATGAAATCCAGAATGTCCGGCTGCTCAGGAGCGGCAAAGCGCCCTTCACCTGATTGAGCGAGCGTCTGAAGTTTCGGCGGAAGATAGGCCTTGGCGATAATGAGTGCGAGTTTTTTCTTCTCTTCGTTACTCACGACGCCTTCGAGCCAGTATGTTTTATTCACCACGCGAACGGTGACGTCTTTCAGATTATTCTTGGCGAGCTCATCACTCATTTTTCTTGCGATCACTCGCTGAGTCTGCGGAGAGAGTTCAATAAGAGTCAGAACCTGAGGATAGTTCACGAGAACCTTGGACACTCTCCCGATATCATCCGGAACTACGATCTCACCTTCAACGACAATCTTGCCGCCTTTGATGACAATGCGAAGGCCTTCGACGTCCCCGATGAGTTCACGAAGTTCAGAAACAATGCTTGATGATCCAGTCGCAGTTACGACGATCGTGTACTGGAGGCGAATATCACCGGCAGTATCGCGAATCGTAACCGTGGTGGTGCCGGGCTTGATTCCGTTAAATTCAATTTCTCTTTTTCCCGGACGTGCGACGATGTTCAGAAGTTCTGGACGAGCGACGGAAAACTTCGGGCTGAAATCAAAATCAAGAGTTTCGAATTCACTGATTCCGATTGCGACCTCGAGATCTTTTTTGGCAATGTTGTCACCCACTGGCGCAGAGGTAGAGGTGGCGGGAGCTGCGGGCGCAGGCGCCTGTGTCCATCCGGAGATGGAGAAGAAAAGCAGGAAGCAAAAAACGGAAACGAATTTACCTGCCACCGGCCTGGGTCCTTCTCTGAGTTTCCCGCGCGGCTTGCTCGGCAAAATAAGATTTTGCTTCGGCAGCGTCTTCACCGAGTACATCGTAGAGACGAGTCGCGCTGATGCGTTCAATTGTTTTATCGTCGTTGTTCCGGAGCGAGAGATAAATCCCGTTACCGGCAGCGACGAGGAATACCATCTTCTGAACTTCAAACGGTGTGAGTTCGAGTGTGATCGTATTGTAGTTGGTGTAGTTGTTAAGCTTCACCTGTCTTCCCTCAGTACCTTCACCTTTCATGTTGATCACCGGAACAGTGTTCGTCACAAAAAGACCGGTGGAAAGAATGAGAACGTCCTGAAGAACAGTTTTAATTTTTAATTTATCTTTTTTACCGGCAGCATAGTCGACCATTGCAAGAATATCCACGCGGTCACCGGGTTTCAAAAGCCGGCTCACTGCCTGGCTCTCTGAAACCTGAAGTGCGTAGGCGCGTTTTCCGATGGAGATCTGCCGCGAAAGTCCTGATTGAGCTCCCGGATAAGTCACGCGAGGAGCGGTGATCTGTTCATCTTTTTTGATCGGTGTAGCGGCGATGGTGTTGTAAAGATCTTCCACGCGAGTAAATCTTCCCGGCATCTGAAACTTCGCCGGAATGTTCACGAGTTTTACTTTTCTGTCGTCGATCACTTCAAGTTCTTTGATGTCTTCTTTGGCCACCACCACCGGAGTTGGGTTTCCGTATTCACTCACCAATTCCGTTTCACGACTCGTGATGTATGAATAAATCATAAGCACTGCGACAGCAGCTAAAATAAGACTGGTAGTAAAAGCGCGGCTATTCATAGTTCTTCCTAAACTTTGAATGGAGTTTCGATAGCTTAAATTCTAACAGATTTCTGTTTTCGCAGGAGAAAAAGGCAATTGTTGCACTACTCGTCGATTGAGCAACTGCTATTGTCAAGTAACGACTGATAGCTCATGAGCCGCTTATGTGGCACGGGATAAATATTCCGGTCTTCAGTGACGTAGGTGGCCCCACAAAATCCATACACCGTTCCCACTCGCATGTACTGAGTGCTTGGCCGGTCATCGGCGGTTCCGGAATAACTTTCCTCACAACTATCATTGTCAGCGCCTTTGACCATGATCGAAACCCGGTAGCAGGGAGCATAGGGATTTTCGTCGGCAACCATCTTTTCTCTCCATCCCACAAAGTACATGCCGAACTTTTTCCAGTTCACATCACTTGGTGGTCGACGGGGAATAGTTGAGTTGTTCTGAACCCTATAATAGAAATAGTTTCGGGTGAACTTCTGTTGGTTGATGGAACCGAAGATGGCGTTGGCAAATCCGGTCACGAGTCCGTACACCACAAACATCAGTGGCAGAAAAATCACCAGCTCAAGAAGCGCCTGACCTTTTTCGTTCTGCTTACTCATCAGCAACCGTCATCAAAAAGAGTGATGTCCATGCTCTCGTCACACACTTCGCGACCAGTGATCGCCATGCAGGTTCGGATAGCACATCCCACTCGGGTGGGTTCGTGTCCCAGAAAAGATTCTGAAACCATATCAAGCTCGGTGTTGCCGGCAACTTTTCCGAGGAGATCTACTTTCTGCGTGTATCTGCTGTAAGCACCAACGGTGAGATATTCGCTCGAAGACTGACCTGAGGTCACCTTATTCACAAAGAATTCATTTTCCTGAATGCCGAAAATTCCCAGATTGTATTGCCGGAAAGCTGCGCGCGCATTTTCTTCTGCTCTCCCGAGACTTCCATCGTATCCGACAGTGAAGTTGCCGTAGTAGGACTCTGAGGTCATGTACACCCGGCTCGCCATAAATGTGGCGTAGTGAACCAGGTACCCCGTTGCGTAGTTCATCGCCGAGTTAAAAATCATCAGCATCAGTGACAAACCGAAAGCGAGAACAAAGATAAATTCGATCGTGGCCTGGCCGGCCTCTTTAGCTTTTTTCATAGCTGGGGATACTTGTCCTTCGGACCGAAAAAGCGCGAACCTCCTGTGGGGTCAGCGTAAGTAGGATGAGTCGAACCTTCGCGTGATCCTTTTGGTTGAGGATCATTTGTGCCCATGTACCCGTGCCGATAAGCAAACTCGGTGCGGGTCTTGATGGTCTGGCCGATCATTCCCTTGTTTCCGAAATATTTCTGGAAGAGCTTACTGCGATAAAAAGTGAGAACGATTCCGACCACGACAGAAAGAAGGAGTATGTACTCCACCAGCGTCTGACCTTTCTGTTGCTTCATTGCCACAGTGTTATCCCGAAGAGGGCCCATGCTACAAGTATAACAGGCGCATAGCTGAAGCGTGAATGAATCTCTGCTTTGAGTGCTTTGAAGTAGAAAGTCAGGAGATAAGCCTTTATCTTCGCGGCACTTTTCACGAACTTCATGATGAGTAAAATGGTGCCCACAAAGATCGTCACCGTCAACAGCTTCTCCATGAAGAGCATGTGGAGAGACGTGGGAACAAGCAGGAACAAAGTCGCAAGAAACTTACTGTCTCCCGCGCCCATGATGTGAAAGAGATAAAGAATAAAACCCACCACGAAGATCCCCACTGGAAAATAGAAATGCTGAACCGAGGGCATTTCCTGTGACCAGGCAGAAAGACCAATGAAAAGTAGGACGTGAAACACTGACCAGAGATTGGAAATCTTCTTGGTATGAATATCGATGTAGCTCACCACGATCAGCTCCACGAACAGGAGCGCGAAGAGATATGGGTTCATCTAAACCCGTTCTGATAGCCCGCAAACCAGCATTTGTCAGGGCAGACACCAATCACCAGGTGAGTCGATAACACGTGACCGACTTTGCCCATTTCGTTTTGAAAGAATGTCCGGAATTGAAGTACGGCCGCACGGCCCAGAAAGAGAGCGAAAGCGAGAATAAAAATATATTCGACAGTGGCCTGGCCACAGGTCTTAATTTTTTTCATACTTTCATGATAACTGATCTCAGTAGTACCGCAAAGTCACTGGCGTATTGCCCGTGCCTTGCGGTGACTACTGGTAGTTACCAAAGTCTGAGAATTTGTTTTCGTCGAGCACGGTACCTAAGATACCGCCTGTGCCGTCACCATTGGCTCCGAAGAGCTTCTTAGTGATAGCTGACTTAAACTTAAAGACGATCGTTGCAACCACAGCTACGAGTAGGATGTACTCCGTAGATGTTTGCCCGGTCTCATCTTTGAGATAAGCAAGGAACCTGTCCTTCATAATTCCCCCTTCAAGGTACCTATGATTTATCGTCCAATGGCCGCTAAAACTTTAGGTCTCTTGAGCGTCATGCTTTGATTATAACACGATTGGTCAAATTTCTTTTTAACTCTCCTCTTGAAACCCGCAAGCAGCCGATATTAAACACATTGCCTCCGTGCGCAAGTATGCGATTAGAGAAACTTGCCTCTCTTCATTGCCCACAAAATGAGTTATGATGAATTTGGGTCCGGGACGAAGCCATAAAGTTTCGCCCCTACGATTTTATTTTCGGGAGCGGTCCCTGATCACGGTGTGCATGCTTGCCTGTTCTAGTATTAGACCAGAATGTGAGAAGCCTAAAGTGATTACTAATTGCGCCCACCTAGTTTTCTAGGGGCGCGAAACCGTATTAAGCCTTCCCCCGGACCTTTTTTTGCCACCTATTCTCGCCACTTTCTCCCTCACATTTCTGGAAACTCATCGGATTTGGGAAATCTCCTGCACCTGCCGATAATAGTCGTGATGAAATTCGCTCTCATTTTCTTGTTTGTTACTTTCAGTGTGCTCGCCGCTGATCAGAATCAGCGCCTGGGAAATCTCGTGGGCATGCTCTCGAGTACACCTGCGAGTCTCACCGGTGACATTGCCGTTGGTAGTGACATGGTTCTCGGAGAATCACGCGTTCCGATCGGGCCCATTCATGCGAAAGCTTCAGTGGAACTTCGAAAAACCGTCGCGATGGATTTTATGATTTCCGAGAATTCTCTCATTCTCAATACCAACAAGGCCCTCGTGATTAAAGTTGCGGGTGTCGTCTTCAAGATCAACTCGATTTCCTATAATAAGAATGGCCACTTCAGTGTGGACCTCAATAGTCCCCTCCTGGAAAAGACTCTCGAGAAAAAAGTCGCTGCCGCTATCGAAGAAAGATACAAGGCCAAGATGGATCTTGCGTTCAAAGAACTCTCGGAGATTCGCCATCAGAAATCCGGACGCGAGGCCAAAACAGTCATTGATGGCATTCTCGATATTTTTAAAACTCCCGGAAATGCTCCTTCGCCTTTTGATAACGTTTCACTCTCCGGCAATGTGAAGTTGAACTTTGATTTCCCT
>JBJMLZ010000070.1:0-51310 GCA_045805035.1 Bacteriovoracaceae bacterium | reverse complement strand
GGCGTCCGAATCTTCGAGCTTCGCCTCTTTGTAAATGGCATCGAGGCCCACCATCGCATAGTCATGAAGACGCAGAAGTTTCGTCACGATTTCCAGCTGGCCTTCAATCATTTCGCGTTGGTCTTGTGATGGCGGAACAATATCAAGATTCACATCCTGAAGAGCGAGAAGGTAATTCCAGAGCACAAGGTGGGCCTGATAAAATGGAAACGGCATTTCCTGTCCGGTGAGATTCTCAAGATATGCACCAAAAACATTTTCCATGCTCAAGCGGTAGATGTTGAGATGAGTGGCAGGTCTCGCTTCTTTTTCTTTCAGGAGAATTTCAATCACGCCCAGAAGTGACTGGGCATCGATTTTCTTTCCACCGGTGGTGATAAGAAGGGTTCCTTCTTTTTCGGGAAGAAGATTCAATCCTTGAAAGCGAGAGCCGATGATGACGGCCCGGGCACCGCTTTCACAAAGTGTCAGCGCTTTCATTGAAGCAGGGCCGATATAAAGTGAATGAGTGTGATCGTGATCCGAGTTCACTTCACTTTCATCCAGGACTTGAAGACCCGGAAAGCGGCGGACAATTCCGGAAACAAAAGCCTCCTGCTCTTCCAGTGTAAAAAATTCGGGATTACTTAAACCCATGATCATTGTTCGCGCAAGCGTTGAAGACTCCACTTCACCTGCGCGCTTTTTCAATCCGAGAATCTGCCGGAAAATCTCCCGCATATGGAATGTCACAAACGGCGTGTTGCCTTTGAAGGTGAGAAACCACGCGGACCACACTCCATTCACCATGAGCTCATTGCCCTGATAAAATGCGCCCGCTTTTTTTTCTGCTTTCACGTCACCGTGAATCTGCCAGGCAGCTTCGTTCAGCGAAAGATTAAAGGAAAGATCGTATTCAGAACTCAGCACTTCTTTAATGTCAGTGGTGGTGCCTTCCGGAAAGAGAACACCGCTTTTTTCCAGAACCTCGCGGGACTTAGGGCCCACAAGAAGTGTCAGCTTCACATCTTCCATGTCCCGGGAATTGGCGGTGAGGACCTGAAGGGTCTCATGCAGGAAGTACATATCATCCGTCTGGATGATTAAGACCCGTTTCATAGTCATTCAATTATTTTAATGGGGCTGGAGCAGGTCCGACAGGGGGCAAATTTGCTCCGGCTTTCCCCGGACACAGACAGACTTAAAATAGAAGTACCAAGGAGAATTTATGCACGTCGACCGTTGCCTTCAGGAAATCGCCGTATCCATTATCCAGTCCACTGAACTCGCCCACGATACGTGGACGGCCGTCTCCGTGACATCAGATGGAACATCGCTTGCCGGATTTTTCTATACCGTCACCGGAAAAGCGCATGCCTTCACCGGATACGACCTCAATATGGAACTCTTTTCTAAGCTAAAATCCGCAATGAGCAACTGGCAAACGTGTCTGGTTCAGATTAAGGCATCTGACTTCAAGGTTCACTGGGAATTTGATAAGGGAACGAAGTTTGTATGGCCGTCTCATCAGGATGCGACGATGGCGGAGAGGCTTCGTCCGAAGTTCCATGGCGATGAGTGCTGGGTCTCCCCGCTTGGTCACGATGTGATTCTTTCCATGCAGGAAAATTCTCCTGAGCTCGTCGACGATATTGATGAAATCAGTCTTCACTGCATGATCACGAATTCGTTTTTGCGTGCGATGAGACTTGGATTCACGGACCGGGAAGACCTGATGTCGTTTGCGATCATGTCGTTTGAATTTGCACCAAACTTCGACACGCACCCGGCAGTGAGAGCGGCAATGAAAAAAGTCGCAGGCATTCCAGGTGCCAAGTGGGATTCGCTTTACACTGCGGTTCCGGAAAGCGCGTGGATGGAAATTGATTCTGAGAATTTCTACGACGGTAAAGCGTGGTTCTCAGAGCTCCCGAAAGAAAGAGAAATGGAAGTGGCATAACTGAAAAGGTTCCAACACACCTGAGAAATCTCAGGTGTGTTGGAACCTACTTCATTATTTCACGTCTGTAAGATTGTAGCCCTTGATGTTCTCATGATTGCGGTGAGTTTTCTCAATGTCCTTCCGGAGTTCAACTTGATACTCCTGAAGTTTCACCATGAGCTTTTCGTCGAGCTTTTTGATGTAGTCGATCTGACGATTGATCTCATTTCTCTTGTCAGTGTTCACTTCGTTCCAGTCCACCTGGCGCGAGATCTGATCAATCACAAGGAAGAGTCGTTCGCGATTAGCAGTGAAATTGTCCAGGCGATCCGGATCAATTTCATTTTCAAGAATACTTTCAGTCAGCGTGACTGCCTTAATGACAAATTCTTCGAGGAGGAGGACGAACTTATCCATTAAGCGCTCTTGCCGGTTGGATTGGTTGTCGCATTCTGCTGAGTCTTCAGCGTCTTGATTGCTTCCATCCATCCATCGTAAAGAGTGTTGAGAACACGCAGACACCCTTCGAGATGTTGCTTCTCGATCTTGATGTTCGCCTGTGTACTTGCATAAAGAATATAGTCGTAGAGGGAAGAGAGTTCTTTCGCCACATCTCCGCCGACTTCGAAATCAAGTGAGTTCGAAAGTTCAACGACGATGTCCTGCATTTTCCCGATGTACTCGCCCTTCTTGGCGATGTTCTTCTGGTCGATGGCTTCCATCGCTTTTTTACAATTTTTGATTGCGGCCTGATAGAGCATCAGAAGGATTTGTTCCTTGCTGGCCGTCTCGACCGATGTCTTTTTATATGCGCCTAAACCGTATGACATGGGTTCCTCCTCCAATTATCACAACATCAATTTATCATAGCTGGACACCGCCAGGGGCTTGGGCAAATCCTGCCAGTCCGGCGCCTTGTCCTTTAATCTTAGAAATCGTCTCTTCCAGTCGGGCAAACTTCGCCTTCAGGACTTCTTCTTTTCTGGCGATCATTCTTTCGCGGGTTTGGATCTGACGATCAATCTGACCGATGTTGTTCTGAAGACCGGACTTCCTTGAAGGAAGAATCCCGTTCGGTGGACTGGTCAGGTTTCTCGCAGTCTCGTCCAGAAGATCCATGAACCCCCGGGTCTTTCCGACCGCAGGATCGTATTTACCAGTCAGGGTCTGTGACACTGCCTTGTAGTCTTTAGAAAGTGCTGCTTCAAATTTCGCCTGATCAAATTTCAGGAGACCATCGCGCTGGAAGGCGACACCGAGGTCACCCATACGCATTGGTCCCGAGTCTGTCATGATCGGCGAGAAGATGGCAGTCCGGATTTTTCCTTCGATAGTTGTGAGCGTGAGATCACCACCGAGAGTTTTCGACGTATCCGATTTTTCATCGAGCGTGTTTTGCTCTTTGATGAATTTCAAAACATTGTTCATGCTATCGATGAGACTTTGAAATTTTCCGCCAATCTTGGCAACGTCTTCGGTAATCTCAAGATTGATTTCCTCACCCGGTTTTGCTTTCTTCAGATCGATCGTCACACCCGGAAGGAGCTCGGTCACTTTATTGGAAGGAACTTCGAGCTCAAAACCATCGAGCTTGATCTTCGCATCCTGCGCGGGCTTTTCTTCATCAAAGTAAAGATCGACTTCACCGTCGACGAGATAGAGATAAGGGAACTCAGCGCCGTTTTTATCACCGGTCTCGGTGAGTGAGACCATCAGGCGCCACGGTTCATCAGAGTCCTTGCCGTCGTTCACGACGTTGGCCTGCATGCCGAGTTCCTGGTCACCGTTAATGAGCTTCGCGATTCCCGCGAGAGTGGCGTGCTCCTGATCGACGTAGATTTCTTTTTCATCACCGTTCGGAAGAACGGCCTTGATGTATCCAACACCCACATAAGTTTTATCTTTGTCTTCCACGCCATTGGAGATGGCGGAAGCTTTCTGGGCGAGCGAGAGAACTTCGAGATTGTGCTTGCCGGGAAGGGCGACGTTCTTATCTGCAGAGACTGCGATGTTCTTACTGTCACCGGTATTCACCGCGAGTTCGCGCAGAGATCTTTCTGATTTATTTTTGAGGATTTCTCCCCGCATGCTTTCGACGAGAGTCGTGAGCTGACCGATGAGATTTTTTTTGTTCTCGATTTTTTCTTTCCGCGCTTCCATCTGCTTAATAGGAACTTTTTCCGCTTCAACAATCTGTTGAACGATGTCCTTAGGCAGTCCTGAATTGATGGAACCAAAGGAAATTCCCAAAGCTTTCCTCCATGAAAGTCTGGAAAGAGGTCGGACTTTCTTCCTGAAAATCCGGGGACACTGCCCCTATCTAGGCTATCACTTAGAGGAGTTGCTGCAAGTGGGAAGAAAGTTGCTCAGGTACCCGACCAAGGTGGTTGGCCTTCCAGAAGAAGATCAGGAAAGAGCGCCTCACCCTTTGGAAGTTCGAGGAGTTGGAGACACGAAGAAACCCGGGTTGCCATACAGAAATCCGCCAGCGTTTTTCGGAGCGTCGGCTGTATCTCCAGAGTCTGTCCCTGAAGGGAGGGAAGAAGCTTGTCCGTGACCTCCTGGACCTTCGCGGTTTGTCTCAGTTGGGCGAGAAGTCCGGCCTTGAGTAAAAGGGGATAGGCATGGAGATGTCCCAGAGTATCGAGTGAACTTAAGCGCACATCCATCGGAAGAAAATCTTCGAAATACAAAATTTCTGCATGGACGAATGTGGCCTTGAGTTTTGCGGTTGGCGGTTCAGTTGGTGCCGGCAGGAAGCAATGGTTTTCGAGGAAGAAGGTCAGCGGTTCAACCGGTGCCCGCGAGTTCACTGAATATCTCATCGCCAGATATTGAGTTGCGGATTTGCAGGATGGCACCGACTCAAAATTTCTTTCTGCGAATTCCAGCGGAGAAAGCCAGGTCTTCACCTGGGAAAACGAAAAAATTCCCGCGGCAAGAATACCAATGACAACGAATGCTCGCTCCGAAAGTGACTTTAACTCCACCAGAGTCGCGAGAACGATAAAGAGACCGATGGCAGGAACTAAAAAATAGTGATCGTAATAGATATGCGGAAAAGGCAGAACGATCGGGAGAGGAATGGCACAAAAAAAGAGCCAGCTTTTGATGTCCCGTCGTCCGGGAGTTTTTATCAAGAGAAGCACGATGCCGGCGAGAATCGCGAGTCCCGGTAAAGCGTTCAATAGATCCGGGTGATAAAGAAAGCCCAGTCGGAAAGGAAACGCGATTTGTTTCAGGCCGAACAAAAACGTCACCGCCATTTCCAGCGGACGCAGTGAAGGACCGGCATTCGTCGGAAAATACTCCCTCAGAATCTCATGAGAGGAAGTGTGATAAAGATAGTTCACGCAGAGTAAAAGTGAAGTGACAACTCCACTGACGATGATGAAGGGAAGATGTTTTTTGAGCTCAACTTTTTTCACATACCAAAGATGGAAGATCGCCCACACCGGCCAGAAAATCATCAACGGATGCGACAGCGAAGCGCACACGGAGAGGAATAAAGATTTCCATGAAGAATTTTTCTTCTCCGGATAATGAAGAAAAATCTCAGTGGCAAGAAGCAGGAAAAATACTCCGAGAACGTGTTTGCGATTCATGCCCCAGGGTACGGCCTGAGTAAAAAACGGATAGACCGCAAAGAGGAGAGTCCACAAAAGACTCCGCCTGACCAGGCGATAAAAACAAACACACGTTCCGATCCACAGAAGTACGTTTATAGTGGCAAAGGACACAATGCCCGTCTGGCGAAAAATCCAGAGGTCGATAAAAAACGAAATATCCCGGATCGGTTGCCAGTCAATGGTGCCGAAAGAAAAGAGGAGTCGAAAATATTCCGTCGCACTCCGGATCGGCGTCAGCACTTGCAGCATAAAGACGGCGTCGGGATTCACCGCGACTTTGCCAATTAATGGCCCATAAACGACAGCGCAGGCAAGAATGATCAAAGCATAGGGAAGGCATCGGCGAAGAGTGATCACAGATACCCTAGCCTTGGTTCGGTGTTCGTCACTTCCAGACAAGCGGTGAGTTGATGTTTCTGGCAGAAAGGCCTGAGAATGTTTTCGCTCACGGAACTTGAAACGGGGACTGGCCCCCGGGTCACTTTGAGAACTGCTAAGGCATTGTCCTCAACTTCCTGAGATTTGTTCTCCTTAGCGAGCATAGCCGCATAAATCAAACGTGGATAGTAATGTCTTTCACCTAAAAACTTCAGCCTTTCCCTGCGCATTTCCTGCGTGAATCTCTGGTCTTCATAAAAAAGCATCAGGCCTTCAAGAAAAAGAAAAATCCTGCGGCTGGCAGGAGGATATTTCATCGCGAGTTGAAAACATTGATGCTCATCAAAGTAGTGGAGAGTTTTCGGATCCGCTCTGGATCCTTCCTCGTAACTCGCAAGCATTGATGTCATCGCCGACTGACAGGATGGATGATTGACGAAATTCCGGTTATTGATTTTTGTTTCATTGGCCCAGAGAGATGATTCGTGGAAAGTAAATGCTCCCCAGGCGAGCGCCAGAACGAGCGCAGAGTAGACGACACTTTTTTTTGCAGGAAGAAGGATAGAAATAAGAATGAATACTCCCGTTGCAGGAAGTATCAAATACGTATCGTAAACACCGGGGAGAGTCAGCGAAAGGGGAAGGGTCATGAGCGTGAAAACAACCCACGAGAGATAAGAAGAATCTTTTCTCCGGAGATAAACAGAAACCGCGAGGAGTACCAGAATGATCAGTCCCTGCCACGCCAGTGAAAAATCCGGGTAATAAGTGAAGCTCAACTGATAAGGAAAGAAAATCTGCCTGAGATCAAATCCCGCATTGAGAAAAATGCGGAAGGAATCGGTGAGCTTCAGCGGAATGCGCGGGTACACATCCGCATGAATGGGATTGCCGAACTTGTAATACATTTGCGTGATGAGGAATAAGAGAATTCCGGTCACACCTGAAGTGATGAGAAGTTTTTTTCCCTCTTTGGAGAAGGATATTTTCATGAACTTCAAATGGAAGAACACCCACACGGGCCACAAGATCGCGATCGGATGAGAGAGGCAAGCGGCCACATAGGCCAGATACGAAGGAAGCAAGGTTCTTTTCCCCTCAGAAAAATCGAGAACGAGCTTCGTTGCCCACAGAATGAAAACGGAAGCGAGAAGGTGTTTCCTCGCCATGCCCCAGCCCACCGATTGGGAGAACAAGGGAAAAGCGGCAAAGACCAATGCAAAGTACAACGCAGAACTTTTTTTTTCTTCCGGGAGAATTTTCTCGAGGAGCTGAAAGAAAAGAAAAGCGAGCAGGGTGAGAAGAAGAACATTCGTCGTGGCAAAAGTGACGAGACCAGAAGCTTTGTAGATCGCGAGGTCAACGAAGAAACTCAGATCGCGCACCGGCTGGAAGTCCATGGTCTCAAAACGGGCGAGCTTTCCCAGATATTCACCCGGGCCGGAAATTTCGTAGAGCGAGGGAAGTACGTATTGAGCGTCAGGATTACTGGTTTTTTTTCCGAGAACCGGCACGTAAATGAACAAGGTGAAAAAAAAGAGCAGAAGAAACTTTCCGAAGACAGTCTTTTTCGGAAATTTGAAAGGCATGAATTCTCCAGGAAGATTACATAGAAATGGTAACCGGAGTTTAGAGGTGCACGGAATTTAATTCTAAGTTACGATGAAAAGGAAAAAGGGCCCCAGGTGAACAACTCCCGGAACCCTTTTCGAAATACCTCGGATTCAGTCTAGGTCTGGATAACTACTTATCCTTGATTAAACTGATCGGAAATTATGAACAATACTTTAGTAAATAACTCGAATATCTGGTGGGAAAAGGCCAGATTCTTCATATCCCGGCTACTTATCTACTTCTCCTTCCTGCTCCTGCCGGTGTGGATTCCGAAGACTCTCGAGATCAATATCTTCGCTCAAAGCCTGATGCTTTTACTCTACTTACTCTTCATGGCCGGCCAGTGGTACTTGATGGGTAAAGAGATCGATCATCGTTTGCGCATTTATTTCCGCGCGAACTCTTCCATCGACCGCGTTCTTTATCGTGTGATCATCGGGTCGGCGGCGATGATGCTGATCTTCAACGTCATGTCCTTCATTCCGTCATCCATTGTTCGCCATTTCTTCTGGGGCTTCTTTGTTCTGCTTGGTCTTTTTTATTCCTGGCCCACGCGCGGGAAGATCATTGAAGAATCAGTCTCCACCCAGTTTACCGAATACCGCTACCTCGACTCTTTCGAAAAGACGGTGCTCTTTCTTTCCATCGCAATGTTTTTTGTGTCGATGCCGAGCTTTCCGTTTCTCTCAAACCTTGAAACCTTCAAGCTCGTCATTGACCCCGATGAAAAGATTAACGGGCAGCTCTGGAGTTATCTCGGAATGATCTTCTATCCGTTCAAGAGATTCCCGCATCTCGTGAATCTGGGATGGAGCATGTACCTCTATTTCGTGTCGTTTATTTTTTATCTTCTCGCTTTCTACGGCATCCTTCGCTTTTTCATCTCAAGACGTCTTTCGATCCTCGGAATCTTTGCGCTGGTTTCAACCTGGTCATTTGCAGTTATCCTGAAGCGCGATATTTTTGCGTGTACCTCAACGACATTTTCTGTGTTGTGGGTGTGGGCGATTCTCTGGTGTATTAAGAGTGCGACTTATCGCTCGGGCCTCATGTATGGACTTCTTTGCTACATTGGCGTGGTGCTGAACTATAATTATTTTTTCCTGTTCCCGATCGGACTGGCACTTTTATATTTCTACTTTCTCGAAGAAAACACTGACTGGTTCCGGGGTCAGTTTGTGAAGTACACATTTCTCGGACTCTTTCTGATTGTGCTCACACTCCTCACTCACGTTGACCTCGTGTTCTTTGAAGACGGAATGTCTTTCGCGCAACTCAGCTCGTGGATGCAATCGCTTCTCAAGCGGAAATCTTTTTATGCACTCTCGATCATCGGGGCCCTTTCCCTTGCACTCATGATCCTGCGTCCGAAGAATAAAATGTTCAGTACCTTTAACGTCGATCTGAAACGCATGCGCGAGTTTGTTGCTCTCGTCGCAATTGTGATTGTGCTCGGGCTTCTCGTTGAAAAAAATCTCGTCCTCAACTTCGGTCTTCTGTGGTTTGTGGTTTTTCTATGCATCCTTCCTCTCGAGTGGATTTTCCAGACAATCAGTCGCCTGCGTTCGCGCAGAAACTTCATCTACATGATTTACGTTCTGGTGTGTCTTCTGGATTCGCACTTTGAGGGACGTGTGCGCATGGTCTATGACTTCTACCATTCCCCACCTGATATCGTAGAACTTCTTAAGCGCCAGTAGAGGAAGGACCGGCCGGGTGGTCCTACTAACTCCTGAACATTGCTTACATTTTCAAGATTTGTTTTGCACCGAACCGGGGCCGCTTGTTACAATAGAAGAGAGAGATGGGGGAAATGGATTCTCCCTTCGGCATCAAGGAGGACTTTTGTACAAGGCACCCTTAACCGCCACCGTTTTCAAAGATTTCTCTTCCTGCTACCAACACTTCGCCTCTCAAAACAATCCCCAAACTGATTCCCCCTTCGTCTACGTTGACTCATCTGGAGTTAAGCTTGTAACGAATGTGGTGGATGAAATGTACGCTGATGCCGACGGCGTTTTCGCACTGAGCATGGCCCAGGACGGATGGATCGAAATGCTCGCGATCTATGAAGCGAGTTAAGAAAAATTGGGGAAAACTGAACTAGTCGAGTATTTTCATTTTGTGGAATGTAAGGGGAACGAAAGTTCCCCTTTTTTATCTCTCTGATTTCACACTAGCATAAAGATTTGTGCGCATAGTAATGTAAGAGTGGAAAACAAAAAAAGTTGTGGAAAACTCAATGGGAAATGTGGATAAAAAATTTTTAGTGAGTCGAAATTTAGCTGACATGATGGCTTCTCATTTTTCTGACATAGTCTCAATTGTAAAGAATCACTCACATCCTTTAACTAAGTCCAAACATGACGGCTCTCCAGTTACGGAGTTAGATTTAGCTCTCTCAAGCTACATCGAGACACTTGCTCTTCAGTATTATCCCGAGCTGTGTTTTTACTCCGAAGAAAATTTCAACGAATGGAAATTTCCTCTCCTCGCTCTCGATCCTCTCGATGGAACCAGGGAATACGTCGAGGGGCGATCAGAATGGTCAATCTCACTCGGCGCTTTTGCCAATGAAAATTTCGTGGGTGAAGGATGGGTTTGCAATCCTATGACCAAAGAAGTTTTCACCATGAAAACCGTGAAGCCATGGGAGAAAAAAACGCATCTTCGCGGAGAAGTTTCAAGAACAGAGTTTCAGAAAGGGCTCTTCAAGTTCCTCACCTCGGAGAAGATTGCTCTCACTGCAGTCGGAAGTATTGCCTACAAACTCGGAAGGCTCTCGCACGGGAAAATGGATTTCGTGGTCAGTAAGAAACCAAAAAACATCTGGGATATCGCAGGCGGCACGCTTCTTTGCAAAGAGGCGGGACTTGAATTTTATTCTCAGGGAAAAAAAGTAACTAAGGTCGAGCCGATTTACGAGCCGCCACTCCTTTGGTGCCACCCTTCAGTGGCCGCTGAGCTTTTGGCGCATTTTTCTTCGTAATTTTTCCACTCGAATGGCAGACGTCTTTCAGGCTGCACAAATCACACTGCGGACGATTGGCGATACACGTTCTTCTTCCGAGAAAAATCAGAAGGTGCGAAAGCTCGCACCAGGTTTCATTCGAAAAAAGCTTCATGAGATCGACTTCCACTTTCGCGGGATCCGTTTCTTTGGTGAGACCCAGAAGTGCGGCGGTTCTTTTCACGTGAGTATCAACCACGATGCCGGTGTTGATGTTGAAAGCATTGCCGAGAACAACGTTGGCAGTTTTTCTTCCCACACCCGGAAGCTCTTCGAGTTCCTCAACCGTGCGGGGAATATCGCCCTTGTATTTTTCCATGAGCATCCGCGCGCAACCGATGAGGCTTTTCGCTTTGTTCTTGTAGAAGTTAATGGACTTGATCAGCTCTTCCACATCGGTGAGAGGCGCCTTCGCGAGTTTTTGCGGAGTCGGATAGGCCTTGAAAAGAGCAGGGGTCACCATGTTCACGCGGGCATCGGTACATTGAGCGGAGAGAATGGTGGCGAGGAGAAGCTCGAAGGCATTGGAGTGGTCCAGTTCGCAGTGAGCATCAGGATGCACTTTACGGAGACGTTCAATGACAGTTGCAGCGATCTCAGATTTCTTCATGTGGCCAGAATACCAAGTTTCAGTTAGAAAGGCCTATGGGAAACTTCAAGGTAAAAGACCACTATTTTCATAAGGCAAAGCAGGAGAAATTCCTCGCTCGCTCGGTCTATAAACTTGAAGAGATCGACGAGCGCTACAAGATCCTAAGACCGGGCATGTTTGTCGTGGATTTCGGTTATCATCCGGGCTCGTGGATTCAATACACAAGTCAGGTGATCGGAGAGAAGGGAAGAGTCGTCGGGATTGATGTCCGCGAGGTAAATAAAAAACTCGCCGGCATCGCCAATGTTCGCGTGTATCAGAAAGACATCTTCGATGTTCACGACCTGAAACATCTCGATGTCGAAGATAAATTCGATGTCGTTTTGTCTGACATGGCGCCGAACACGACGGGGATCAAATCTGTCGATCAGATTAAAAGTCTTAATCTAGTGGAGAGTGTGTTCGGATTACTCCCGAGGTTTCTCAAACCAGGCGGAAACTTCGTCATCAAAGTCTTCGACTCTCAGGACGCTCAAAACTATCTCAAAACCCAAAAAAATCTGTTCAGCGAATTCCATTACTTGAAGCCAAAGTCCACCAGAAGTGTCAGCAAAGAATTTTTTGTCATTGGAAAGAACTTTAAGGCATAATCTGTTACATGGTTTTCAAGGATTTAAACCGCAAAGCTTTCCTCGTTGCAGGAATACTCATCGTCGCTACCCTGCCGTCGTGGGCGAATCTCAATTTTATTAAAGACAACACTCTCTGGGATCATCCCGCAACTCCGGTGAAGCCTACCGAGGAAGAAGAGAACGAGTGGTCAAAGATTCTCTCAAAACACCAGAGCTGGGTTGAGCAAGTCGATTACGATAACTCCCGTTACAACATCAAATACACTTTTCACGAAGAGCTCGAAGACTTCATCAAGAAGCAACTCGCACTTTATCGTCCTGACTACACTTCAGTCGTAGTCGTCGACAATGAAAACGGCCACATTCTTGCTGCCGTCGATTACTCGCGCGCCAAGCACATCTTCGGTCGCGACCTTGCTTTCACGAACACGCACCCGGCGGCTTCAGTTTTCAAAGTCATCACTGCGTCTGACCTTCTCGAAAATACCCATATCAAAACTTCGACTGAATTCAGTTTCACCGGCAGATCGACGACACTTTATCGTCATCAGCTGAAAGAACCGCCTAATCGTCGCTGGGTTCGCAACCTTGATTTCGAACGCGCGTTCGCTACTTCTAACAATGTTATCTTCGGAAGAACGGCACTGGAGAATCTCACTCCTGCGGGTCTCAAAAAAATGGCGGAGAAGTTCGGCTTCAATAAAAAACTTCTCGAAGGTGTGAATCTTGCTCCATCCGTTTTCACGATGGCGAAAGACCAGTACAACCTCGCCGAACTTTCTTCGGGGCTCAACACCGATACATTAATGAGCCCGGTTCACGGCGCGGTCATTGCTTCCGTTGTCGCTAACGGCGGAGTTCTTCGTTATCCGGTTGTGATTAAGTCAGTGGAAAATAACAAAGACCAGAAAGTCATTTATCCTCCGCTGAAAAAAGATGAAGTTGTTCTCACTCCGCAAACCGCCGAAGATCTTCGCACTCTCTTCATGGCAACTATCGTTCAGGGTACTGCCCGATCTTCTTTCCGCAGAAGCCAGTATCTTCTTTCAAAACTTGAGATCGGCGGAAAGACCGGTAGTCTCACCGGTGGTGAGCCATTCGGAAAACGTGACTGGTTTGTGAGCTATGCGAAATCTCTCGAAGACAAGAATGATAAAGGGATTTCTATCTGTGTCATGATCGTGAATCAGAAGAAGTGGTACATAAAATCCCCTCTCCTCGCTAAGAACGTGATGGAATTCTATTACTCCCACATGTATCCTCAGAAAAAATAAAGGACCCTCCGATGGACAACAATACTCCCGTTGACACAAACGGTACTCCCGCCTCTTCCGAGGAGGCAGCAGTAGCAGCGGCACCGATCATCAGTAAGAAAGACAAATTCGTTAAAGAAGTGAAGTCTTTTACACTCATCATCCTTGCGGTCCTCACTTTCCGTTCCGTTCTTTTCGAGCCGTTCAAGATTCCATCAGGCTCGATGATTCCTACGCTTCTCATCGGTGACTTTATTCTCGTGAACAAATTCGCTTACGGTTTCAAAGTTCCTTTCTCTGACTGGTTCTCTGATCCGAAATACATCACCGGCCCAGAGCAACCTCATCGCGGTGACGTGATTGTGTTCAAGTATCCGAAAGACCCGAACCTGAATTACATCAAGCGCGTGGTCGGACTTCCAGGTGACACGATTGAAGTGATCGACAAAGTTGTTTACGTGAACAACCAGCCGATTCAGACGAAGGAAGTCGACGGAAAAGAAATCATGGAAGACATGGATGAGCGCTACAAGGCGTATCAGTTCCGCTTTCTTGAAACAAAAACCGGTGACCAGACTCACATCACCCAAGTCGATGTCGGGAATGATTATTTCGCCAACTACTACAAGTTCACAGTTCCGAAGGACAACTTCTTCGTGATGGGTGACAACCGTGACTTCTCTGCCGATTCCCGTCGCTGGGGAACCGTTCCTTTCGGTAACATCAAAGGAAAGGCGATCATGGTTTGGTTCTCACTTTCGGTGCCATGGCCTTGGAGCGAGGACGAGCAAGAGTCCTGGAAGTTCCGTCCGTGGAGAATCGGCAAGATCGTTCACTGATTATTTTTCCATCGAATTTCTGACGAACTTCCGGCACTCCGGAAGTTCTTTTCTTTCGCAGTATGTGCGAAGGCGATCTACCACCGGCATGCCTTTGCCCACGATGATCCCGGAACTTCCGAATGAATCGTTAAGCCTTTTCATCACCGTTTCAATCTCTTCGTCGTTCTCTTCCTGGGAGAGAAGGACCGCATAAACGGTGAGGGGGTAAAAATGTTTTTTCCCCATTTCAACTAAACGCGATTTTCGATATTCAAGGTCGATCTCGTCCTCGTAATACAAGCTCATCGATTCAAAGAGAATCTTTTTCAGGATCAGTGAGGGGCTGTCTCCGGGCACCGGCTCAAAGCACGTGTTCACCTGGATAAAGTTATAAAGATCGTTAGGAATCTTTTTTTCGCCAGAGTACTTCGCGAGTCCCAGGCCGATCGCATTGTTACAGGATTCATCGTGCCTGAAGCTATTCGCAAAGAAATCCTCTGAAGTTCCCCAGGTTTTGTTCTGATACAGAGTGAACGAGATCCAGAACACAAAACACGGTAAAAGAAAAATCCGGAATTTTCCGAGTCTTTCACCAGACAGAAGCAAGAGCGCAATTAAGAGTCCGAACGACGGTGACAGGATATACGTGTCGTAATAAAGCGTCGGAGTACTCAGGACAATCGCTGAATGGGCACCGGCATAAAGCAGCCACGCCCAGACGTCTTTTCTATGTTGATGCTTCCAGCACAGATAAATCATCGCACCAATAAACAGGCACACACCAACGACGGCACCATCCCGGAAAGAATAGTGGAAAGCGAGTTGATAAGGGAAAAGTAACTGCCATACCTGCTGGCCGAGATTCAGAGCGATGAGTACGGGCGAGATGATGCTGGCCTTCTTCGGATAAAGTTCAAGGTAGGTGAGACTGGTGTTGTAGTAGGCATAGTTAATCAGCACAAGGAGAATCATGATGATGTTCAAAAAGATGAGAGGCTTAACGCTCTCTTTGAGTTTCTTTTTGTCTTTCAACCACAGATAACAGAAACACCAGACCGGCCAGCCTATCGACATCGGAAGAGACAAGACCGACAGAGTGTAGAAGACAATCATCTTCAGGCGACCCTTATGAGTTTCCATCCACTCGAGGAAGGCCCTCGTCGCAAGAAGGATGAACATAAAGGCGAGGAGGTGCTTGCGTGAAATGCCCCAGTTTATGGTTTGAAGAAAAATCGGATAAACCGCATAGCAAGCGACCACGAAGAGAGAAGTTTTCTTATCCACGACACGGATGTAGCGGTCGATGATCTCGAGAATCTCCCAGCAGGATATGCCCCAGATGAGACAGTTAAGAAAAATACTGACGTTCAGCTGAAAGTGATTCTGAAACCAGACATCAACGAAGAGCGTGAGGTCTCTCACTGGCTGAAAATCGATCGTCTCAAGGGTCACAAGTTTTGAGATGTATTCCGTGAAGGAATGGATCGATGAGATGAAGGGATAGATGAAATTGGAATCCGGATTTTCCGCGATAGCAGGGAAAAGAAAATTGGCGTGGGCAATGAAGATCGCAAGAAACAACAGGCCCGCGCGGAACAGATCATCTCGAGAGAGTTTCATGATTTGTTTTTCCGTTTCTCTTATTGTCTCTTTGAGACGAGTGGCGCGCAAGACTATTTCAGAACGATTTTCGTTTCACCATCATTTCCGGTTTCACTTGGGGCAGTCATAAAGTCCCGCGAGGTCTTCAGGTAATTTCGCAGCCATCCTTTGAGGATTCCATCTCCATGTCCGTGAATCACACTGATGAACGGGACATCTCCACTCATGAGATCACCAAGTGCCTTCTCAATCAGGTCCTGGCATTCCGACAGCCGCATTCCGCGCACATCAATTTCCACCTGGGAGTTGCGATTTTTTTGAAAGCTTACGCTGACTTTTTGCGAGACGGGAGCGTTCTTTGAACGGGAAAGTGTCGCAACGGGCACGCTGATCTTGATCGGGCCTTTAGCGATGAGCGCCTCTTGCTTCCGGAGATCCACCGACTGCACGGTGAAATCTTTTTTGAGCACCAGTGAATGAACGATATCGCCTTGACGGAGATCTTCAGCGCGAAGATTTCCCGGTAGCACTTCCGGTGTTCGATCTTCTTCATTACCTGCAAGTTTTCGGAGAGCATTCTTCAGGTCATGCGATTTATCATCGACTCTTTTAACTTTCACGATCTCGTTGCAACGGGCCTCTTCCACGAGGTGTCTCGCTTCATCGAGGATGCGGTCGATTTCCTTGCGGGCCTTTTGAAGTTCTTCCTGCATCCGCAGGTTAAGAACACCTTCCATCGCCCCTTTCTGATTCTTGAGTTCAACCTCGTGCTGGCGGTTGGTGTTGAGGAGCTGGTCGAGTTCAATTTGCTTTTGGGTCACTTTCTGAAGAAGCGTCTCGTAGCTCACGTTTTTCTGGGAAAGTTGCGAGAGTGCGCGATCGGGAATGTCTTTCACATCATTATGTCCCTGAGACAAGATGCGGAAAATGTCGATCGCCATGGAGCTTCCCGGCGTGCCCCAGATAATTTTGTAAGTGGGCCGCATGTTCCTGGTATCAAAACCAACATGACAGGATATGTAGTGACGATTCTGGTGGATGAGAGTTTTGAACATCTGGTGATGGGTAGAGACCACAATATGACAGAGTCCTCTTTGGTGAAGCTCGTCAAAGTACGCCATGGAAAGAGCGGAAGCTTCATCCGAAGACGTGGAATTGAAAATCTCATCGATCAGGATCAGATTTGAAGGAAGAATATTTTCCATCAGCTCAATGTAATTTTTAACTTCGCCCGAGAATGAGCTGAGACCTGATTTCAAATCCTGAAGATCATCACCAAAATAGAAGAGTCCTTCATAGGGAAACATGTCAGCTTCGCGCGCGGGAACGAAATGGCCGTGATAAAAGAGCAGGTAGGCGAGGGCAACTGATTTGAGGAAAACCGTTTTTCCTCCCGTGTTAGGACCGGAGATGACAATGCCATGGTGATATTCACCACACTCAACATCGTTTTTCACCGCATTCTTCAGGAGCGGATGAGAAAGTGAGGTGAAGTGAAAACCCGGCCGCTCACGAAGAGAGGGCTGAACAAGTTCATGGCGATCAGCAAAGGAAGATTTGGCAAGATAGTGATCGATCTTCAGGATCTCGTTAAAGATACTTTCCAGAAACGGACTGAAATCAGTAAAGGCCTGGGAAAACTTCATCGCGAGTTGATTGATGATCTCATCGATTTTAGCAATCAGTTCCAGCCGTCGGTTACAGGATTCACGAACAACAAAAGGTTCTACGAAAAGAGTTGCCCCTGAGTCTGAGCGGGAAACGATGAGGCCGATGTCTGAACGATAAGAATCAGAGCGAACCGGCACCACGTAACGATCGTAATGAATATCGTAGCTGTTATACTGAAGAACTTTCTGGTGTGAGGGTTCGTTGATCCATTCCTGCACAGTTTTACGAATGCGTTCTTCCAGTTCTCTTAAGCGGCGGGAAAGCTCCGAAAGTTCCGGATGGCGATCAAGATGAAGTTCTCCGTCAGTGTCCACGAGATGCCGGAACTCTTTCAGGACTTTTCGCTGAATCGGCTGGAAATCGAGTGAACGAAGAAAGGACAGTTCCGGAAGAGGGAGCTCCGGAAAATCATGACGGATGAACATCGCTCCTTCTGCCATGAGTGCAACTTTGTTGAGTTCATGGAAAGCAAGAGTTCCACTTTTTGCAAGATGGGCAAGGAACTTCTTCAATGAGTCGTCGGTTGGCAGCCGCGAAAAAATTTGCTGCATGACCTGCTTCTGATCATCAGAGAAATGCCTCAGATATTCGGCAACTTTCTTCAGCTCAACCTGAAGACCATCGCGGTCCTGATAAAAAACCGTTTCCACAATGCCGGACTTGTTCGACTCAAAATAAGCAAACTGGGATATAATATTGCGAAGATTGTCCCACTCGACCTGAGAGTGGTGAACCGAGTTGAGATTGGTAATGAGATTTATCGTCATATGATTCAATACTACCGGGATTTAGAGTCCCAAGTAAAAGCTATTCATGAAAGTGGACTGTCCGGCGGACAGATCCAGAAAATTTACAGCACTGCTTTTTTCGTTTCTCTTTCCGTCAGGATCACCGGAAAGACCTTTGCCCTTTATCTTGGGAGAGGAAATGGAATGGAAGGACTCTGGCTTGGTGATGAAGTGCCACCGAGTATTCTGCGCCGGAAAGATAATTTTCTGGAGTATTTAAGACGCCATCTGAGTGCTTGCACTTTTCTCGGTGTGGAACTTGATCGCTCTGACCGGATTATTCGTCTCGATTACCAGAAGTTCGGAATGAAGCAGTCCCTGCTTGTTTTCTGGAAAGCGAGAAAAGTTTATTTTGCTCACACATATCGTGAGTCTCCGGAAGGACTTTTGAAAATCCTTATGAGCTGGAAGGCAAGACCCGTAACTCCTTCAGAAGAAGTGACAGATCTCTTTTCTCTCTTCGATGAAATCGGAAGAAGGAAGGATATGAAACACGATATCGTTTCTCCGAAGATTATTCCCATTGAGGATCTCCTTTTCTCCGAAGAAAAAGCTGCAGCGATGAAAACAGGAACATTCAAGCCGGATTTTCTCGAGAGGAAAAAGCAAAAAATCCAGGACGACCTGGGACGGGCCCGCCAGTGGCAAAAGATTCAGGATGTCCTGAACCGGGAAGACTCCCTGGAAAATCTTTATGAATTAAAAGTCGGTGATCACAAGATCAAGTTTGAAGGTGAGCTCAATGCCTACGAGCGACGCAACCTTCTTTTTGAAAAAATAAAAAAGCTGAAAAAGGGCGAAACGATTCTCAATGCGAGATTGGGAAGCGTAAACCAAACGCTCGAGGAAAAGATAAGGCCGGCAACCCTGACAAGCACTTTGCCGATCACCAAGATTGCGTGGGGAGAGGATCCAACGATCGTTTCTCCGACGGAGAAGAGTTCCGATCTTTCTGAGGACTATAAAGTTTTTGTTTTACCCACATGCCAGGTGGGAGTGGGAAAAAGCGCGCGGGGCAATGATCAACTCCGATCAAAGTGGGCAGGCAAAGAAGATACCTGGCTTCATCTTGATGGACTGAAAAGTGCCCATGCCATTATCAAAATGTCCGCCGGTATTCCGGGGAACGATGAGTTGAATCTCGCCGCTTCAATACTTGCCCGTTTCTCTCACTTTCAAGGCGATTGGATTCCCGTGATTTTTACCCAGGTCAAAAATCTCAAAGGTGTTTCCGGGGTCGCCGGTATGGTAACATACAAAAAAGAAAAACATCTGCGATGCCCCCTCGTGGACATCTCATCCTTTGTTGAGGATTAATATGAAATTTCTCCCTGCTCTCATGCTTCTCGGCCTTACCTTTTCTGCGCTTGCGCAAACCAACTCTTATTTTTCGTTGTATGACAACAAGGTGTACTCGCTGAGAACAAAGGGCGTGAGAGATTTTGCAGTGGATGTTTCGAGCTCAAAACTCACGGAACAAGTGAACGAGCAGAAAAATTTCGGCGAAGTGAAAGAGCTGGTATTCAAAGTTTACTGGACACAATCTCCGGAGAGACTCGCGGTAGAAATCGCGGGACTTCCGGAAGGTTTCCTGGAGGCGAAGGCCCAGCTGCGCGCGAGCTTCATGCCTATTCTTGATAACCTTCTGCCAATGACGATCGAACAAAGATTTCCGGGATATAAAATTACCGCAGGCAAGACCTCTAAAGAATTCGTGGCCACGGATTCTTCGGGACTGGCGCCGATCAAAACTTATGTTTTGAAGTTTGATGAGCAGGATCGGCTTTCCGAGATCACGGGCATGAAAGCTCTGGGCACATGGGACATGACTTGGGTCTATGAGAAGAAAACTTTTGCCGAAGGGAAATGGGTAATCGGCCAGATCACAACCATTGATGCTGAAGGCAGTGAATCAGTGAAAACAACGCGTAAGCTGAACTACGGCACTAGTAATGGCATTGGTGTACTCAGCGAAGTCGTACTCACGGTAGAAAAGCAGGGCGAGAAAGGTTTCCGCAATCAGGACTCGATTGATTTTAAAAATTATCGCATCAACACCGGTGAAGGCATGCGCTATTTTCTGAGTGACAGTCCCGCCACTGGTCAGCCAGTAAAGAAGCCTTAATCCGACTCAATTAGTAGAAATATTATTCTTCTCCTCTGGACACGCTTCTTCTTGAGAGCAGCACCACCCGGGTTATAATAGCTGAATAACTTGAGGAACCTGTGTGCGTACGCTTAACTTGTCCAAGAGCGGCTTCAACAAAATCCGTTCCCATCAGAAAGAATTAAAGGCCGCCGATTTAGAAGGATCTGTGAAATCAGTTCCTCCCGGTGAATGGTGTTTGCTCCAGGGCGATAAATCGCAATGGTTGTGTTTTGTGAATGCCATGGTGGAAGATCGTTATCCGGCGATTCATGTTCTGGAAGAGATCAGTTCTCCTTCTGCGTTTTCAATTGAAGATTATTTAAAGCAAAAAATTTCTTCTGCCATTGAAAGACGCCGGCAGTTTCAAGGTTACGACCTTGGCTCACGGGTCTTTTACGGAATGAGTGATGGGCTTCCCGGTCTCATCGTTGACCATTTTACCAATGCGGTGATTATTCAGATTAACACCGCCGGCATAGATAAATATCGCGAGCTCATTGGAAAATTCTTTGAGTCTGAGCTGAAGACCAAAAGTTATTTCCTGGATAATCCTAAGTACCGCGAGCGCGAGTTTCTTCCGGTTTTTACGCACGAGAGTGTTCCTTCTCTGACGGTGAAAGAAAATGATCTCACTTATGAGCTTCGCTCAGAAGTGATTCAGAAAGTGGGATTCTACTATGATCATCGGGAGAATCGGCGGGCACTTCAGGATATTGTTTCTCGTCTCAAATTCCCTCTGAAAAACGGTCTTGATCTTTTTTGTTACGCCGGTGCCTGGGGAATGAATGCATTGAAGGGCGGAATCGCTACGGTGGATTTTGTCGATCAGGGAGATTTCTCCGCGGAAGTATTACGTGCGTTGGAGCTCAACAAGCTTTCCGATCGCGGTCGATTCTTTCGTACGGATGTTTTCAAGTTCCTCGATGAGGCCATTGGCCGCAAAGAGAAATATGATCTCATCATGTGTGACCCTCCTGCATTCGCCAAAAGCGCGCTTCAGAAAGACCAGGCGCTCGAAGGATATTCCAAGCTGCACCGGAAAGTCGTGAAGGCCGCAGCTCCCCGCTCACTTATTGTTTTCTCTTCCTGCACCCACTATGTCGGCCATGAAGAGTTTCAAAAAAATGTTCTTGATGCCGCAAACAAGGAAGGGCGAAAGATCCAGCTCATTCATACCGGCATTCAGGGTTGGGATCATCCGATCCGCTCGCAATCAGATAAATCAAATTACATTAAGTCATACTTTTACCTTTTGGAGCCCTAAATGAATCTTCAGGACAAATTACAACAGACACTTGGTGAGGCCAGAAAGATTGTCTTTGGACAGGATGAGCTTCTCGAAAGTATTCTTGCGGCCCTGGTGTGTGAAGGACACCTTCTCATCGAGGGTCTTCCTGGTCTTGGAAAAACTCTCTCCGTTTCGGTGATGAGTAAGCTTTGTCACCTGCAGTTCCAGCGCATCCAGTTTACTCCCGATCTTCTCCCTTCTGATCTCATCGGTACGATGATGTATAACCAGCAGAAGCAGGAATTCACGACAAAGTTCGGACCGATCTTTACTCAACTTGTGCTCGCGGATGAAATCAACCGCTCCCCTGCTAAAGTTCAGGCCGCACTTCTTGAAGCAATGGCAGAAAAGCAAGTGACGATTGGTGATAAGACTCACCGTCTTCCGACACCGTTTGTGGTGCTTGCAACCCAAAACCCGATTGAGCAGGAAGGGACGTACAATCTTCCGGAAGCACAGCTCGACCGCTTCATGATGAAAATTTCCGTAGATTATCCTGACTTTGAAGCAGAGAAAAGTGTCCTTGGTCTCAAGCCTTCGGCACTTGATCTCAAGCCCATCATGACTGAGCAGGACTTCATTCAGCTGAAAGAAAAAGTGGAATCCATTTACGTCGATGAAAAAATCAAAGACATGATCATTCGCATGGTTCACGCCACAAGACCTGGAAGTAAATACTTCCAGAAAAAATTTGAAGGCGCAGTCGTGGCGGGAGCTTCACCTCGTGCTTCTATCTGGCTCTATAAGATTTCCAAGTTCAAGGCCTTCATGGAAGGAAAAGATTTTGTAACCCCTGAGCACATCCTCGCCATTGTGCCGTCGGTGCTTGGACACAGAGTGATTCCTTCTTACGAAGCGCAGATTGATAAGCTGAACACTCGTCACATGGTGACGACAATCGCGGCGAACGTCATCTGATATGAACCTGAAGGAAATCGAACGGGTCGTGGGAATGATCCAGTCACAGATTTTCCGGAACTCCAATGCCTATTCAGCGGGCATGCTGAAATCGCATTTCCGCGGTTCGGGTCTCCAGTTCCGTGAGCACCAGGTTTATGTTCCCGGTGATGACGTTCGTTTCATCGACTGGAAACTTTCCGCGCGTTCGCCAAACGTCTATATCAAAACTTTTGAAGAAGAGAGAAACGTGGAGATCGTGGTGTGTTTTGATCTTTCTCACACGCTTCTTTATGGATTTGAAAATAAATCCAAGCTCGAGGCGATGGTTGAGATCGTGGCACTCTTATATCTTATCGCCGGAGAAACTCACGACCTCGTGAGAGTTGTCATCTGGGGTGAGAAGACAATCAACCTTCCTCCCAAAAGAGGCAAGGAAGGGCTGACAATTTTTATTTCCGCCATGGAGAAGCTTGGTCTCTTGGATGAGAACGGAAAGGTTCGCCTCGATTATCCGGGGAAAATGAACACTCATACAGAAGCGATGAAGATCAACCAGATTAAGTCTTTTCTTGCGCGCAGGAAGGAAGTCATTTATCTCGGCGATCTGTCGCTCGTGAAAGATAAGCCCCTCTGGAGCAAGATTCTTGATAAGAAGAACATGCATTGTTTCCGCATTTTCTCGCCGGTCGACAAGAACAAGACATTGCCTTTTCTTTTTAAGACCAAAAACCCGGCGACGGGCAAAAACATGGTCACCGATATTAGATCCCGCGATGACGATCCCTTGTTTGTGAAAGAACGCTTCAAGGAAATCGGCGTCCATGAAAGGTATCTTGAAAAGTTTGTGAAAGAGCTCGTGTAATGAAAGTGATTTGTTGGTTGATATTATTTTTTTCCATGAATGCCTGGTCCACGGACCGGTTGCAATTGATTTTTGATGGAAATGAAATCAAGCAAGGTGCTCTCGTGAACGCCCGCATGCTCGTTCCCGGCGAATCCCTAAATTTTCCGGTACAAAAGCTCAAGGGCGAAAACGTTGCTGAAACAATATATTTCCAGAAACTTTCACCCCTCATGAGAAAAGACGGTAGTTCCGCCTATGAATCAGATGTGGTCGTGATGTTCACCGGCGTTCCCCAGGCGCCTATGGTCAGTGGAAAAGTTGGCAACAATGAGTTCCAGCTTGAATGGAACAGCATCAAGGTTATTCCGATCGAGGCCACTGGCAAAATGCTCTGGGCAGATTTCACTGCCCCAGATTTTTTTGAACAAAACTGGCTGAAACTTCTTTGGGCCATTCTCATTTTTCCAATCGCCCTTCTCGGGTTCTACGCCTGGAGAAAAATATCAGCACGAAAAAGAGAAAAGAAGAGAAAGAGTCAGCTCGCAGAGGAGATCCGTGGTTGTCGGACTTATGAGGATGTGGTGAATCTCTGGAAGAGGAAGCATGTCTATCTGAAAGAGTTTCCCCAACTCGAAAGCGCTTTTCATACTTTTGAAAATGTTTTCTTTAAGTACTCCTTTAAAGCGACACAGACCGAGCGTGAGAAAGAAGAAGTTGTTTCGGCGTACCGGAAACTTCTGGAAGATTCTCAGGGAGGTTTAAGTGGAATTTAAATATCCACTGCTCCTTTGGGCAGGAGTTGTCAGCGGACTTGTCTGGAGCGCAGACTATTGGAAAATATTCCTTCGCACCCGGTTGCATTTTCCTTTGCAGAGTAAGGGGCTTCATTGGGGTAAACGAATACTTCGCATTGGTCTTTTTCTCGCCGGGGTTATCGCCTGGGGATATCTTTCCTTTGCGCTCATGCAGCCAAGAAAGCCGCAGAAGTTTTCGCCCTCAAGTGTGGAAGTGAATGACATCATCCTTTGTATCGATGTTTCAAGATCCATGCTTGCCGAAGACCTGAAACCGAATCGCCTCGAAGTTGCCAAAGAAAGAATCCGCGAATTTGCCCGCATGCGGCCCACCGACCGGATCGCAGTGGTGATTTTCTCGGAAAAAGTGATCACGCTTCTTCCTTTGACCACTGACCCGACTCTGGTGGATAAAATTCTTTCAGAAATCTCGATCGGCTATCTTGGAAGTGGAACGAATATCGGTGACGGCCTCGGATTGTCAGTCGCGCGTGCGGTGAACTCGGAAACCAAAAACAAAGTGATCGTTCTCCTCACGGATGGTGTGGCCAACGTCGGCACGCTCACACCGATTCAGGCCGCAGAAGAAGCGAAAAAACACGGGATCAAGGTCTACACGATCGGCCTCGGCACGGATAACGATGCCAAGATTCCGGTCGGCAATGGTATTTTCGGCACTCAATACCAGCTCATTCCCGGCGGCGGCATTGATTACAAAACGCTGAAAGAAATTTCTCAGATCACGGGCGGGAAATTTTATCCGGCAAAGAGTGAAGGCGCTCTCAAGTCGATCCTTGATGATATCCAGAAGCTCGAGAAAACGGAAATTAAGGTAAATCATCAGATTGTGTATGATGAGCAGTACTATGTTTATCTCCTGATTGGAGTGTCTCTTCTGGTGGCGGTGGAAGTCCTGAGAAGACTCCTCCTGAAGGACATCGTATGAACTTTATCAATTGGTCATATCTTCCATTCGTCGTTATTTCTTTCCTGGTTTTAACCGCCATCGTCCTGTTCTATGAAAAGAAGTTTTTTACGATGATCAGGACATACTGGTTTTATCGGCGGAGTCTCGTAAGTTGGATCTCTACATTGTTATTCCTCGGCGGAATGGGCGGCCTCATCGTCAGTCTCCTGGATGCCCGCGGTCCTGAAGAAAGAGTGAAAACGCCGGTACCAAAACAGCGCACAATCATCCTGATTGATACCTCTGCAAGTATGCTCGCCGAAGATGTGAAACCAAATCGCCTGCAGAAAGCAGTTCTCATCGCGAAGCACTTTGCCCGTAAGGCCGCAGGCCACCAGCTTTCCATTGTCGCCTTCGCGGAAATTTTGAAACCGATTGTTCCCTTTACCAATGACCTTGATTTGATCGATGCGCGCCTGGATAGTATCAAGTTCCTCCGTAATCAGTATGGATCATCCGCGGTTTCCGTGGCAGTTCAGGAAGCCATTCAATATTTCTATGAAGGCGGCGGTGAGATGAGCGGAAATCTTCTCGTCCTCACGGATGGCGAGGAAACTTCGCAAGACGTGAAGCTCAAAATCCCGGAAGGAATTCACGTGGCCTTTGTCGGCGTGGGAACTACCCAGGGGGGAAGAATTCCTCTGGATGACGGACGTGGCTTCCGTTTTGGGTATAAAAAAGATCGCGGTACAGACGTAATCACTAAACTTAATGAATCCTTCTTTAAGAAAGCAGTGGCGGACGTTTCCTCCGGCAAATACTGGCTCGCCAACACTTACTCGCTACCTTCGGAAGAGATTCTGGATTTCTTCCGCGCAGAAGAAAAGAAAACCGAGGAAAAGCAGGATATGGTTATCCGTCCGGTGATGATGGAATGGATTGTCCTTCCTTCACTTCTCCTTCTTGTTCTCGCCTGGATGCTGAAATCGATCCGCGTTTTCACGCTGGGTTTGCTTCTTGTTCTTGCTCCCGTGCACGCCGAAGAAGGCCAGGTCAATTACACTCCGGAACTCATGAAAAAACTCAGTGAGCTCCAGCAGGGGAAGCTCGGTCCGAGACAGAAAGTGAAACTTGCGGATGATCTTTATAAGGCCGGCGCCAAAAACGAGGCGCTGGCCCTCTTTGATGAAAATCTTCCCAAGGAAAGTGTGAACGGGGAAATTCCCAAAGAGGCGTATCTGAACTACGGAACTGCGCTTCTTGAAAGCGGAAGAGCGCCGGAAGCATTCGCCGTTTACGAAACCTTGAATCAGAGTCTGGGAAATAATCCGGAAGCTGATCAGCTGCGGGATAAGATGGAGAAAAATTCTGTCTCTTATTTCAAGCAACAGAAACAAAAAAAACAACAACAGAATAAAGATCAGAAGGACCAACAGGACAAGGATAAGCAGGATCAGGGCCAGCAAGGCCAGTCAGGTCAGGACAATCAGCAACAAAACAACCAGCAGAATAAATCTGGTCAGCAGCAGAATAAACAGGACCAGAGTAAGCAAGGCGAGCAGAAGAAAGAAGACAAGGGCAAAGGCGAAGAGAAGAAAGACGAAAACGAAGGTGAAGATAAAAAAGACGAGAATAAAGACAAGAATGGCGAAGCTGAGAATGAGGGTGAGAAAAAACCAATGCCACCCAAGAAACTGGCGCCTAAACTTAAGCAGCTTATGTCCGATGATCGTCAGTTGCAGGGAAAAATGATCGAACAGGGAACCCGGGATCTTAACCGGAAAAAACTCCCGAAGAGTAAGGACTGGTAAATGAAGGCATTAATCGCATTCATGTTTTTTATCATTTCAATTGCCGCTTTTGCGGATGACCTGAAAGTGGAATTCAATCCATCGAAACCCGTCGCGGGAGAAGTCTTTCAGGCCTACTTCCGTGTGTTCACGGAAGCCGATGAAGAACCCGCGGTGAATTTTTCTCCATCCGGAATTGAAGTCGTGGGAAAAACCAATCATGGTGTGGCGACGAGAACGGTTTATGCCAACGGACGACTAACTGTTACCCGGGAAATGACTGTTGTCTACGATCTCGTGAGCGCTCGTCCCGGCACTGCCTGGTTAAGAGACATTTCCGTACAGGTGGGAAGCAACGTCTTACGCCATCCCAGTATGTCCGTCACCGTCTTGAAAGAACCGGTCGAAGCGGCGGATGTTTTTGTCATGGCAGAGGTTCCGAAGAAAACATTGTTTGTCGGGGAAGGAATTACGGTCCGCTATTTTCTTTACAGTAAAGTTCCGGTTCAGAATCTGGATGTAAAACGCTACCCGAAGCTCAATAATTTTTTGAAACGTTTTCTGCAGGAACCAGAAAGAGCAGAACGGGTTTCCTATGATGGACATGTTTATCTCAGAAGCCAGATCTATGCCGCCAAGCTTTTTCCGGAAAAGGCCGGCCATCTCAACATCGATTCACTGGGACTTTCTGCCACCTATCCGGTGACAAGAAGCGGAGATCCCTTCGGCGCTTTTGGCTTCAGTCGCGAGCTGAAAACAAAAACCCTGAATAGTGAAACCGTCACGATTGATGTGAATCCATTGCCGGAGCCTGTTCCTCCTCATTTCACCGGTCTTGTAGGAAAGCATGATTTTGAACTTGAGTTTGGTCAATCTAAACTCATCGTGAATGAGCCACTCGAGATCAAGCTTACTGCCAGCGGTTCAGGGGCCCTGGAAAACTTTGAAGCACCTCAGATCCTCAAACATCCCGGGCTCGAAGAATTTGAAACCAACGGAGACTTGAAAATTGCTGACGCCAACATGGCGACCAAGATTTTCGATTATACTTTTCTTCCGAAGGAAAACCTGAAACTTCCTGCCGGCCAGATCACTCTTAGTTATCTTGATCCCGACACCGGCCACTATGTTCCTAAGACACTTCCGATTCCGGAAATTGTAGTTGCAGGTGGCTCGGCGACACCAAAGGAAAAGAAGACAGAGGAAGGTCCCGAAGAAAAACAACCTGACGTGAGAAAAACGCCTGAGCAAAAAAAGACTCTTTCGGGACCGATTCTTGAAGAGGTTCCATCTGCATCGAGGCTCTTTCCTTATATCAACGGTGCACTTGCCTTCATCGCTTTCCTTGTCGCCCTTTCGTGGATCATCAAGTTTAAAGGCGTTCCTGCCCTCCATGCTGGCCATGCTGTGCCAGGGGAACTGCGAAAAGGGAAATTTGATTTTGGCGAATTTGCCAGGTGGATGTCTCCCCTGATAAATAAAACCGGTAAAACTCCCGCGGCCCTTATCCGGGAATCCGGACTTAATGAAGAGACAAAAAAATATTTCCTATCGCTTCTCGAGTCTGAAGAAAAAGGTCAGTACTCTCTTCGAAAAGAAAGTCCTGATTACAAATATGAACACCGTCACTTTAAGCGGCTGGGCCGACTGATTGCGAGTGCAACGAATGAAGTTACTGACCAGTCTTCCTGAGATCATCCAGTCAGAAGGGAAGGTCGTTCCCGTTGGGCTGACGATTGGAAACTTTGATGGTGTCCATGTCGGTCACCGTCAGCTTTTGAACAAGATCAAACAAGAGTGTGCTGAGAAAGGTCTTTCTTTTGTCGTGGTGACGTTTGTTCCGCATCCCCAGAAAATTCTTCAACCGGAGAAGGAAAGATTCCTTCTCAATAGCTACGAAAAAAGACGCGAGCTCCTCAGTGAGCTGGGTGTGAATTATCTCGTTGAGATGAAATTCACGCGAGACTTCAGTACCCTTGCGCCCGAAGAATTCATGAAAAAGTATCTCTTCGATTATAAAGGATTGCGGGATTTCTATCTGGGTTACGACTTTGCTTTCGGTGCGAATAAGCAAGGTGGTCATGATCTGGCCCGTGAATTCTGCCGGCCACTCGGTATTCATGTCGAAATCCAGCCAAAGTTTGAATTGAATGGTGAAGTCGTTTCTTCCACTCTGATCCGCGATCTCATTCAGCACGGTAAAGTGGATCAGGCGGAAAAATTTCTTTCACGCGCTTTTCATCTTGAGGGTGTGGTCATCAAAGGCGAAGGTCGTGGTAAAAAAATCGGTTATCCCACTGCCAATATCCAGGTCTCACCGGATCTCATCGTTCCGGAGAATGGTGTCTACGTGACACGCACCCGCTACCAGAACATGACTTACAAATCCGTAACTAATATCGGCCACAATCCGACTTTCAAGGAAGGACGCCAGCTTCACATTGAAACGAACATCTTTGATTTTGACAGCGATATCTACGGTGAGAAGCTCGAGATCGAATTCCTGAAAAAAATCCGAGACGAGAAAAAATTCCCGACGGTGAACGATCTCATTTCACAAATCAAGGCCGACGTAGAAACCGCCCGCAAGGTTCTCGCGATATGAAGCTCGCTCTTCTGGGCCACGGTATTTCGCATTCTCTCTCTCCATCACTTTATCGTGAGCTTCTGGGCGATAAGCTCGAATCCTATGAACTTCTCGACATAGAAGACTCGCGCTTGATTCCAGGTCTTCCGAGTCTGGCAGAAAAATACGACGGACTTTCCATCACGAGTCCGCATAAGAGACATTTTTTTCATGATGTGGTGATCACTTCTCCGATCGTGAATGAGATCAAGGCCATTAACACGATCTCTTTTCGTAAGTCCGGAATCTATGGCACCAACACTGACGTAAGTGCAGTCGAGCAGATCCTTCTCCGTTTGAAAAAAGAATACGGTGATCTGCACATGGTTGTTCTCGGAAGCGGAGTCATGGCGAGAGTCACCCTGTTAGTGGCCAAAGCGCTGCAGATTCCTTATGAGCAATATTCCCGTAAAAAAGGTGACGATGTCGCTCAACTTGATTTGTCCGCCAAACGGGCAAGTCAGACTATTGTCATCAACTGTTGCGCCCGTGATTTTGTTTTTCAGGGAAAGCTTCACCCGGATCTGATCTTTTGGGACTACAACTATGCCTTTCTCCCTCATCAAACTACCCTGCCCTCGCAAGTGAAGTCATACATGGATGGTCAGGAGATGCTTCGTCTTCAGGCAATCGCCGCCCTTGAGTTCTGGTCAGACACTTAAGCCTAAAAGTAAGTGCTGAAAATTCCGAAAATTGATTCATACTATTAATAGGTTAAAAACAAATGATCCGCAGAGAGTTCATTGATATTGTGACGGCCACAGGGATGGCGACTCTTAAAGAGTTGCGTCGTCTTTCTATGGGCCGTGATGATGAGATCAACGAGTTCGAACTTCTGTCGATGCCTTACTTTGATGAGAACAAGTTTGCGAAAATTTGTTCTGAACGTTACGCCATCACCTTCATTGATCTTCGAAATGCAAAAGTGCCGGCAGACACGCTCATGGCACTCAAGAAACGTTATGTCATAAAGTGGCGTGCGATTCCCATTCAGAAGACCGCCACTAAAGTCACTGTCGCGACATTTGATCCGAGTGTGGTCTCGGATGGTGGCAAGGAACTGCAGGACATTTTCAAGAAACAAGTCGAATTCATCCTCACCAATATTTCTTCCTGGAGAAAACTTTACTCGAACGTAAAGGACTCTGTTGATGACCTCATCAACAACATCCAGGAAGTAAATAACATGACGATGCAGGAAGATCGCGACGTCAAAGCAGAAGATATTTCTGATGACGTTGTCACTTTCGTGAACCGTCTGCTCGCTGAAGCTTATGTGAAGAAAGCATCCGATATTCACGTGGAACCATACGAGAGGATTTTCCGCGTGCGTTTCCGGATGGATGGTTCACTCGTCGAAGTGGCGCAGCCTCCGAAATCGATGATGGCACCGGTGGTGTCGCGTCTGAAGATCATGTCCCAGATGGACATCTCCGAAAAACGTAAACCGCAGGATGGTCGTATCAAGCTTTTGATCGGTGGCAACCCGATCGACTATCGTGTTTCTTCGCTTCCGACTTTGTTCGGTGAAAAAATTGTTCTGCGACTTCTCGATTCCAGTAACCTTCAGCTCGATATGACCAAGCTCGGTTTTGAACAGAAGCAGCTCGATGTTTTCAAAGAAGGGATTCATCGTCCCTATGGCATGTGCCTGGTGACGGGCCCAACGGGTTCCGGTAAAACTACGACACTTTATTCTGCGATCGCAGAACTCAACACACCAGATAACAACATTTCCACTGCGGAAGACCCGGTTGAATTTAACCTCGAAGGGATCAACCAGGTGAACGTGAAAAAAGAAGTGGGTCTCACTTTTGCGACCTCGCTGAAGTCCTTTCTTCGTCAGGATCCGGACATCATCATGGTGGGTGAGATTCGTGACCTTGAAGTGGGAGAGATCGCAGTTGAAGCTGCGCTCACCGGTCACTTGGTTCTTTCCACTCTTCACACCAACGATGCGCCCGCAACAGTTACGCGACTTCTCAACATGGGGATTGAACCATTCCTCGTGGTGGCGGCCCTGAACGTGATTGTGGCCCAGCGCCTTTGCCGGAAAATCTGCATTAACTGTCGCGAAGAAAAGAAAACGACAATTGATGAACTCATCGCGTGCGGATTCGCTCCTTCTTCCGCGGAGAAGATCAAGGTCTATCACGGGAAAGGTTGCGAAGTTTGCGCGAATACCGGGTACAAGGGACGTGTGGCGATTTACGAAGTAATGCAAGTGACACCGAAAGTGCGCGAGCTCGTTCTTCGTAATGCTTCTTCTGATGATATTAAAAAGCAGGCGATTAAAGATGGAATGAAAACTTTGAGAATGTGTGCCTTAACAAAAGTCGCACAGGGACTCACGACGCTGGAGGAAGCGGTTTCGAACTCGTCTTCCGATCAGCTGTAGGAGAAAGTATGTCAGACAATACCAAGTCCAGCACCAAGACCCAGACCCAGGCAGAGCAAGGAATCGGAAATCTGCAGATTCAGCAGCTCTTCAAGGTGATGGTTGATAACGGTGCCTCCGATCTTCACCTGACTGTCGGTACTGCTCCGGGCATGAGAATTTCGGGAGACATTGTTCGTGTGAAAGTCGGAAGTCTTACTCCGGATGATACGAAACGCCTGATCTATCAGATCCTCACTGAAAAACAAAAAGCAGAACTCGAGAAAAATCTCGAGCTCGATTTTTCATTCGGTATTAAAGGCATGGCCCGTTTCCGTGCCAACGTTTTCTACTCCAAAGGTGCAGTAGCAGGAGTTTTCCGTCAGATTCCAAGTTTGATTCCGGACTTCGAAGCACTCGGCCTTCCGCCAGTACTCCTTGAAATGGTGAACGTTTCTTCCGGGCTCTTTCTGATCACCGGTCCAACCGGTTCGGGTAAATCCACCACGCTTGCGTCCATCATCGATAAACTGAATTCGAACTCACCTTCACACATTATTACGCTCGAAGATCCGATCGAGTTTGTTCACCAGCATAAACTTTCCCTCGTGAACCAGCGTGAGGTCGGTGCGGATACACTCTCATTCTCGAAAGGAATCAAGTCACTTCTCCGTCAGGATCCGGACATTGTTCTCGTGGGTGAGCTTCGTGACCCGGAAACAATTGAGGCCGCACTCACCATTGCGGAAACCGGCCACGTGGTCTTCGGTACTCTTCACACGAACTCTACGGTTCAGACCATTAACCGCGTAATTAACGTTTTCTCGCATGAACAACAGGAACAGATCAGAACTCTTCTTTCGTTCGTTCTGCAAGGAGTAGTTGCCCAGCAGCTCCTTCCGAGAATTCCGAAGGGCCGCTGTCTCGTGCAGGAAATCCTCCGGATTACTCCTGCGATCAGAAACCTGATCCGCGAAGATAAAGTTCACCAGATCTACTCGCAGATGCAGATCGGTCAGGAAGAAACCGGTATGAACACGATGAACCAGCATATTAAAAAGCAACTTGATGCCGGTCTTATTTCTACTGAGACGGCGATGACGTATTCGAACAACCCGGAAGAGCTTACCAGAATGCTTGGCCTTGAGAACAAGCCGAAGAGCAGGTTAAAATAAGGTATGCCTAAGTTTAAGTACGCCGGATTCACTGGAGACGGAAAGAAGGTCGAATCGACCATCGACGCCGACACAGTTAAGGACGCGAAGAAACTTCTTCGCCGTCAGAACATCCGCGTAACCAGAATGACCGCACCTTCGATGTTCGAAGTCGATCTTGGTGAGTTCATGGTCGAGAAGGGACTTGCCCGTCCGTTCGGCCGAGCTGAACTCATGCGCTTCACTCGTCAGCTCGCCATTCTCATTAACGCCGGTGTTCCGATTCTTGAATGCATGGAGATTCTCCACAAACAAGAACAGAACATGGTGCTGAAGAAAGTGGTGAAAAATATTTCCATGCAGGTTGAGGAAGGGAAAACCCTTTACGATGCCATGTCTCAGCAGCAAGGTTTCGATCGTCTCTATTGTGCTCTCGTGAAAGCAGGCGAGGCTGCAGGTATTCTTGATTCGATTCTGGTGAAGCTTGCCGAGTTCCTCGAGAAAGCCGAGAAGTTGAAGAAACAAGTGAAGTCCGCGCTCACATATCCGGCGATCGTTGTGATCGTTGGTATCGGTGTTATTTTTGGTCTTATGACTTTCGTTGTGCCGATGTTCGTCGATATCCTGAAGGAATCCGGCCAGAAAATTCCGTGGGTCACTCAGATGGTGATGGATGTCTCGCAGTTTTTCCAGGACTACACACTTCTTCTCATCGCTGGTCTCGTCGCGATCTCGATTCTCTTTGTGAATTTCATCAAGACCACTGAAGGGAAGGCCCAGTGGGATAAGTTCACCATGAAAGCTCCACTTTTCGGTCTCCTTATTATTAAGGGCAACCTCGGCTCTTTCACCCGCACACTCTCCACCATGCTTGCCGCTGGTGTTCCGATTATTGATTCACTCGAAATCTGTATCGATACTCTGGACAATACTCAGATCGCAAAAGATCTCCGGAAAGTGAGACAGGCGGTGATTGAAGGTAAGTCGATTACTGAGCCCCTGGAAAGAATTCCGTACTTCCCACCACTCATCACTCAGATGATTAAAGTTGGTGAGGCCACCGGTAACCTCGACCAGATGCTGGTGAAAGTCGCGGATGTGTTTCAGGAAGAAGTAGAGGAACTGGTTACGAACCTGACTAAGCTGATCGAACCAATCATCCTTGTGGTCTTGGGTGGGATCATCGCAGTTGTTCTCGTGGCGATGTATCTTCCGATTTTTATGTCTGCGGGTGGGGTTCAGGAGTAGATCGCCAGAAAAAATTGGCGGTAGGACCAGTCCTGGCCAAATTCTGCAAAGACTCGCCAAAGATTTGAGGAACAACTTGCCGATTTGTTCTAAACTCTTTGTATTTGGTACGCTTTTATTAAAAGAGTTTTATAATTGGAACTGAGATGCGAACGAACACTTGGCTCTTAATGCCCGGTGAGAGGAAGCAGATCAAAAACAACATGGTGTCCTCTTAATGGCCATCATAAGGAGTAAAAAATGAAAACGTTCTTTAAGGCGCTTCGTCGTCAAGATGGGTTTACGCTCGTCGAACTCATGGTCGTTGTCGCGATCATCGGCCTTCTTTCTGCTGTAGCGATCCCGAACTTCCAGAAGTATCAGGCCCGTTCAAAAACTGCTGAAGCAAAACTTCAGCTCGCAGCAATCTACACTGCTGAAGCATCGTTCTTTGCTGACTACAACATCTATGCCGGATGTCTCATCTATATGGGATACGATCCAAGAGAAGAAGTGAACAGCCGTTACTACTCAATGGGCTTCAGCTCTTTCGGTACAATTGATCCAACTGCCTATAGTTCTGCTTCGAACGCAGGTATCAGCGTGACTGAATGTCCTTCGACTTATGCTCAGGCACAAGGATCTTTCCCTGCAGGTAAGGCCCTTGGTTCAGCACTTTCGAACGTAACTTATCTCTACTCAACAACTGGTGGTGTCCAGGCAACAACCGCTTCAATGACATATCTCGCAGGTGCTGCAGGTATCGTTCACAAAGCGTACACAGGTGCTGCATCTTCTGCATCTGCTGCTTCGTACTTCACAATCGACCAGAACAAAAAGATCACTACAGTTCAGAACGGATTCTAAGAATGAAGTTTTCCAAGGGGGCCTTAAAGGCCCCCTTTTTTATTCTTCGCACTTCGGGATTTTCTCTCGTTGAGTTAATGATCGTTGTCGCCATCATCGGACTACTTGCTGCTGTCGCCATTCCGAACTTCCAGAAATTTCAGGCAAGATCAAAAACTACTGAGGCAAAACTTCAGCTCGCGGCGGTTTACACTGCAGAGGCCTCTTTCTACTCAACCTATCAGATCTATCACACATGTCTCAGGTATATGGGCTACGATCCGACTGAGTACAAGAACACTCGCTTCTATGCGGTTGGTTTCACCAACCCTGCTTCCATCAACGCCATGGCCTACGCAGCTGCAGTGACGCTCGATCTTGATAGCGTGGATTGCCCCTCGAGCCTGAGTGCAACTTTGGACAAGACATATTACGAAGCTGGTATGGGGATCGGTTCTTCGATCGCAACGAATGCGTTCATTCCCGCGACGACACTGGGTGACCAGTCAATTCCAGGAATGATCTATACGGCGGGTGCAGGAGGAGTTATTTTCAAGGGATTCTCCGGTGCCACCAATGCTTCCGCGTACACGATCAATGAGAAAAAACAAATCATCACGATTAGGAACGGCTACTAATATCCTCCGGGATCTTCGATCGTCGTCACTGGAAGAGTGCGTTCATTATCGCCCTTCTTTTTCAGGCGATACGGGATGAAGGGACTCTGTGAATGATATCGGTCCCCGATCTTTACGTAGGGAACTCCGAAAGCATCAAGCCTCTCGCAATTCTGTAATCCTTTATTGAGGCAAGTCAGATCTTTCTGCGCCTTAAGCGCATAGAAATCGGACTTCAATCTTTCTTTTAATGTCACATCATTGGTAGTGGAGATCAGATCCTGGATCATTGCCATCAGGGTGTTGGTATCGTGTCCAAGCTCCGCTTTGAGTTTCATGACAATGGAAGGCATGTAAGTGGGGGCCTTTGGGTGATGCTGAATTTTTTCAAGAAACTTAAGGCCCCTCTGATAATCATTCAACTCAAAGTAGTAAGTGAAACCGAGTGTGTAATTCAGTCGATAATCATCCGGAAAATAATGAGCGCCTTTTTCCATGAGTTTCACAGCACCCAGGAGATCATCTTTCACAATCGAGAGATATTGCCCGCCCCAGATGTAGTTCTGATAGAAGAAGGGATCCAGAACAGAAATGGTATTAAAGCGGATGAACATCCAGTTACTCAGATCTTTCTTTGAATAGTGTTCCATGTCCGATTCAAGAAGAGTCTGCACCCACATCAGATCAGTGATGAGACGTTTGTTTCCCGCGGAAAGAAATATCAAAAGATCCTGGTTGATGTTAATGGCAGTTTCCTGCTTGGAGAGATCGAGTTCCGGGCGGGGAGTGCGCTGATTGATGATACAGGCGATGACAAAGATGATCAGTGCGCACCAAAGAAGAGTCGCCTTCTGAAAAAAATGTTTGCTTCTATCGGTCGACACCATACCATTCTAATTATGATACATTTCAACCAGATTACGAAAATTTTTCGGTCGGAGCTATTAGGTCAGCCTTTTACGGCTCTTTCGAATGTGTCTTTCGAAGTCCCTGAAGGTTCGATGGTGGGTTTTCTTGGTGCCAACGGCGCGGGAAAAACTACGTCCCTGAAAATCATCATGGATTTTATCCGCCCGACCTCCGGCGAGGTGAAGTTCTCTTCTGTCCTTGGAAAGACCCGTGAAGAAATTTTTTGCAACATTGGTTTCCTTCCGGAGAGACCTTACTTTTACCAGAATCTCACGGGACTTGAATTTCTCATCTTCATGGGAAAGCTCACGGATCTTGATGTCGGCACGGTGAAAGAGAGAGTCAATCACTGGGCGCCGCGATTTAAGATTGATTATGCCCTCGGACGCGAGTTGAAGACATATTCCAAAGGCATGCTCCAGCGGATAGGTTTTCTGGCAACGATCCTTCACGAGCCAAAAATCATTATTCTCGACGAACCACTTTCCGGGCTTGATCCTATTGGAAGAAAAGAACTGAAGGACGTGATTGTCGAAGTTCATCGCGCCGGTAAGACGGTGTTTTTCTCCAGTCACATCGTTCCGGACATCGAAGAAATTTGTGATCGCGTGATCTTCCTGAAAAACGGCTCTCTTGCTTATGATGGATCAGTCAGTGCTCTCATGAAGCAATCCAAGGCCCAGGATTTTGTCATGACGGTCCAGAGTCCGGGTGACGTTCCTTCGGGTGTTTCTGTAAAAGAAAAGCTTATCCTCGCAGATGAGCTTGTGCGTTTCACCGTGGCTCCTGAAAACAAGGACGCCTTACTTTCTCACTTCGTCTCGAATAAAAAAAACGTCATCTCGCTTGAACTGATCAGGCCAAGTCTTGAAGAAATTTTCTATCACACGCGGGACAACAAGTGATGAAGACCCTCACAATTGCTTTTTATACATTTAAGGAAATTTGGAAGAGTAAAATCCTTCTTAACGTATTTTTCGTTGGCATCGGTCTCATGATCGTGACTTATGCGGCGACTGAGTTCACTTATGGTGTTCCGGAAAGAGTGGCGCTCGATTTCGGTCTCGGGATGCTTTCACTTTCTTCTCTAGCGATCTCCCTTTTCCTGGGAGTAGGACTTCTCTCCAAAGAAATCGATTCGCGCACGGTTTATATGGTGATCTCCCGTCCGGTACCGAGACATTCTTTTATCATTGGAAAACTCTTCGGCCTCATGGGCATCCAGGCAGTCAATGTCTTCATCCTTGCGTGTATGACTCTGCTTGCGACGAAGCTTCTGGGAGGAGATATCACCGGTCTCATCTTCTGGACGATTGGATTTATTTTTCTTGAATCGCTCATGCTTCTGCTGGTGGTGGTTTTACTTTCGTTACTCGCGAACAATATTCTTTCCGTCCTCTTCTCCCTCGTCCTGCTTCTTCTTGGTCACGTGATAAAGGAGACGCAGGAGATTTCCTTCGTGAAAGATAATCCGTTGGTGGTGAAACTCCTGGAGTTTTATCATTTCGTTCTTCCGGCTTTCTATAAATTGAACCTGAAGGATTTCGTCCTCTACAAGAACGAGCTGCCCTTCAGTTATCTGGCGGGGAACTTTCTTTACGGGACGCTCTACTCAATGTTTCTTCTCTTCGTGATCATGTTCATCTTTCAACGGAAGAATCTCGATTGAACGAGCTTTATCAATTCTACGCTTTCATCGGTGGCCTTCTCATCGGAAGTTTTCTGAACGTGGTGATCCTGCGTCTCCCGGTAGAGAAAGATCTTGTCCATAAGCGCTCAGCTTGTCCTGCGTGCGGTACCCAGCTCAAGTGGTACCACAATATTCCTGTTCTCAGTTTTGTCTTCCTGAAAGGAAAATGCGGTTTCTGCGGGGCCCGCATCTCCTGGCGCTATCCTTTAATCGAACTTCTTACGGGACTCGTCGCCTTTTGGCTCTTTCCGGAATCCACGGATACGATGTCACTGGCAATTTTTGCTTTTCACTTCATCGTCGCGTGCATTTTCATCTGCCACTTTTTCATCGATCTTGATCATCAACTTCTGCTGGATTCACTCAACCTTTACCTTCTCGCGACGGTTCTTCCCTACGTTTTGTTCTTCTCTCATTGGACGTATTGGGCGATTGGGGGAGCAATTGGCTTTGGTGGAACACTTCTTGTGACCTGGCTTTTCTACAAAGTCCGCGGACAAATCGGCCTTGGCGGTGGAGATATCAAGCTCTACGGAATATTGGGGCTTCTTCTCGGGCCAACTGGAATATCCTTCAACATTTTTCTGAGTTGTTTTGTAGGGGCGACGATCGGTTTGATTCTCATCGCTCTCAAAAAAACTACGAAAGACAAACCAATGCCATTTGGTCCATCCATTCTTCTCGTCGCGAGTTTTCAGATTTACTTTCCCGAATACGCAAATCAATTACAGGCGCTGATGTTCTAATTTGGCGTAACGCACCAATCCGCTTGATATCTGCGACTTACTCTGTCTATAATGAACTAAAGTTAGTTTATCTTCAGGGAAAAATTTTTGGCCAAGTCACTGCGCGACCAGATTGACGATATCATGGGGAAGATTTCTCCCGGAGTCACCATTGGTGTGGACATTGGTGCACACAGTATCAAAGTCTGTGAACTTTCCGGCAGTCCTGGCAAATTCAAAATCGAGCGCTTCGGTGTCTTCACACTTTCAGAAGCAGCACTTATTGAAGATGAAGTTCAAAAACCTTCTGAGCTGATCGAAGGTCTGCAGGAAGCTCTCAAGCAATCCGGAATCAAATCCCGCCAGATTTGTCTTGGTCTCTTCGGGCCGAACACAATGACTAAGCGTCTTTCTGTTCCTGAAGGATCACGCGAAGAAATCGAAGATCACATTTTGTGGGAAGCCGAACAATACATCACATTCGGCGCTGACGATTCACAGATAGATTTTCACATCATCGGCGAAAACGAAGGTGGCGGTAAAGATGCCATCATTGCTGCCGCAAAAAATGAAGTCATTGAAAATTTCAGTAACCTCGCTAAAGAGGCCAAGCTTACGATGAAAGTCGTGGACCTGAACGTTCTCGCTCTCGCGAATGTGATGGAAGAAGTCTTCGGCGAAAACGTTGAGGAATTTTCGCAGGGAACACTCCTTCTCGATTTCGGTGCTCAAAGTACGAAGGTTATCGTCTACAAGCGTGGCGCCCCGATCTTCACCAAGGAAATTCCAGTTGGCGGTTCACTCGTCACGGAAGAAATCCAGAGACAGATGGGTGTGTCTTACGAAGAAGCAGAAGACCTCAAGACCAGCGCGGATGAGAACGGAAATCTTCCACAGGAAATTCTCAATATCGTCAACGCCCAGATCGAGCAGCAGGTTGCAGAAGTGAAGAAGAACATTAACTTCTACATTACTCAGGGCTCGGCGGAGAAAGTCGAATATTGTTTTGTGACCGGAGGCTCATCGCTTCTTCCTGGTCTCATTGAAAAACTTTCCATCGTCACCGGGCTTGAAGTTCAACGTCTCGATGTCCTGAGTGCGTTTAAACTTAATAATAAAAAACTCGCTGAGAATGCTGATCAGCTTGCTGCTATCGCTCCTGTCGTCATTGGCCTTGCCATGAGGAAGGTGAACTAGTGGCCATGATTAAGATTAACCTCTCCAGCTCCAAGAAGCAGCTCGACATCTCGAATGTCGGCGGTTTCGATTTTACCCGTCTCAAGATCAAGGCGGTTCTTCTGGTGAGTGTCCTGATTTACCTTCCGGACTTTGTCCTCCTTCCCATGTGGACATCTTCAGAAGAAGAGAAAGCGCAGGAGCTTTCGGATAAGCAGAAAGTTGCTGGCGGACTTCGCCGGCAGGTTGCAGAGGGTAAGAATTACGAAAACCAGATCAAAGAACTGAAGGCACAGGAAGAAGCTCTCGAGAAAAAACTCGTGGCGGTGAAAGAGGCGATCTCTTTCAAGAAAAATCCTTCTGCTCTTCTTCTTTATATCGCCAAAAACACGCCGCCTGATATGTGGATCAAGGATCTTGTCATTGAGAATGACAGCCTTCTCATCAAAGGCGAAGCACTCGATTACACCAGCATCGGAAACTTTGTGCAGAGTCTTCGCGCTTCAGTTTTCATTCGGGACGCCAACGTCGTATCGCAAAGTCAGTATGTCCGCGAGCCTGATAAGACACGCATTGAAGTCTTTGACGTCCGTTTCGGAATCGCGAGGTTTGACCAGTGAAAGAACTAGTTAACAAATTTATCGCGAACCTCCACGTGTTCATGTTCTTGTACGGTTGCTACACGGCCTATGAGCTTTATGAACAGCATGATGTGCGGCTCACTGAAATTGAAAGCGAAATTCCGAATGTCGAAGCCGAAATTGTAAAACTCAAGTCTAAGGTGAAGGAGATCAATGACTTCATCAAGAAGGCGGATGAGTACAAAGTGCGCGTAGAAGAAGTCGCCAAAAGCATTGAAGCAGTTCAAAAGCAGCTTCCTGCAGAGACGAACGATTCTCAGATCATTTCTGCTTTTTCTTCTGAGATGAAAGTCCTGAACATCAAAGATACGACAATGGAGCCGAAGGGCGAGGAATCCAGCACCTACTTCATCTCAAAGGATTATTACGTTCGTGCGAACGGAACTTTCCTTCAGTTTTTGATTTTCTTTGAACGACTCGGAAATGCCACGAGAATCTATAACGTGAAAAGCCTCAAGCTCACGACCAACGGTACGACCCGGAAGGGCCGTTTCCAGATCGTGAATGGTGAAGCGGTCATTCAGGCGTATCGCTTTAACCCTTCTTTTCGTGTGGAACGCGGGTTCTAATCTAAAAGTGGACAGCCACCCTTTTCTCACTTGATAATGTGGATATATGAAAATTTTATTTTTCATTTTATTTTTTTCTATCGGGGCGATTGCCGCCCCTACGAAGGATAGTCTCGATGAATTTTTCAGAGACAAAACTCGTATTGAAAATCCTCTCGAGCTTCGCGATCCCTTCAAATCTCCTCAGGCCCGCAGTCAACAACGTCGCCAGGACGGTGTGAAACACAAGCGGGGTGAAGGACTTTACAGCAATATCAGCAGCGAGAACTTACGTGACTGGAACATCTATGATCTCAAGGTTGTAGGTGTGATGATTGGAAAAGAAAGACGCGCGATGATCAGTAGAGGTGAAGGTGGCAAAGTCGTCGTGATCAAAGAAGGAACTTCCATCGGACCAGACAATTCTGAAGTCAAGGCCATCCTTCCCGGAGGCATCATCCTGGTTGAGAAAATCATCAACGTCTACGGCCAGGAAGAATACTTGGAAACTGTAGTACCAATTTCAAGATAATTTCCCTACAATTATAGTAGAGTCCGGAATGGACATTCTTAAGGAAGAGAACATGAAGAAAGGATTTTTCTTTGTTTTCCTCGCACTCTACGCACTTTCAGTAGGGGCGCAGGAAATCACGAACGTCAGCTTTACCCAGGAAGGTGAGGTCAGTAAGCTGATCATCGAAGCAGACAAAGCTCTTATCTCCGAACGCTTCCACGTCACTGAAGACAAACAAATCATTCTCGATATTAAGAATGCCAAAGTTTCTCCTAAACTTCTTCGCGGCATCGATACTTCTGAATTCCCGGGATCAACTGTTTATATTTCAGGTTACCGAAAGCCGGGCACAACAAACGATGTGCGTTTTGCGATCCAGCTTCGTGATAACGTTCGCTCGGTTCTTGAAACCAAAGACAATAAGATCATTCTGAATATTGAGAACCGCTTTGGTGTCTTCACGAAAAATCAGGTGAAGAGCACTGACGTAAAAGCGGCGAAGTCCCAGGAAAATTTTGAAGATGCAGTCGGGATTAACGTTCCGAAGTCGACAAGCCTTGAAGATATTCTCGAAAACCTGACTCTCTCTGGCCCGAAAAAATATGTTGGTCGCAGAATTTCCATCAACGTTCGCGACATTCCGGTGACAGATGTTCTCAATATGATCGCCGATACTTCGGGCTTCAACATCATTATCGATCGTGAAGTCGGCCAGATGCCTCCGATCACATTGTCTCTCACAAACGTGCCTTGGGACCAGGCCCTCGACACCATTATGAAGCTGTCAAAACTTGTCGCAGAAAAAAATGCGAACATCCTGATCATGAAGACTGCTAAGCAAGCTGCGGAAGAGCAGAAAGCAGTCACTGAACAACAAAAAGCGAAAGAAGCAGTTGAGCCTCTCGTGACCCGCGTCTTCCTTATCAACTACGCGACTCTTACCGATATCAATAAAGTCATCACAGATTACATCACTAAAGATCGCGGTAAAATTCAGACAGACGATCGCACGAACAGTATCATCGTTCGCGACACGGTTGAGACCATCGATCGTATTAAAAAAATTATTGAGACTCTGGATACACAGACTCCGCAGATTCTGATTGAAGCGAAAATCGTTGAAGCTTCCGAGAACTACACCAAGCGCCTCGGTCTCACGAGCGGTATTACTTTCGGTTACGATCCTGTAGTTGATACAACGGCAAGAAATCCGGTCGGACCTGGCTTCTCATTCAGTACGGCACCTGCGACGAATATCACTACAGGCGTGGGCCTCACGATCGGGATTTACAAGAGACTTCAGAATCTTTCTTTGAATCTTGAAATGCTTGAGCAGGAATCTAAGGTCCGCGTAGTATCAAGTCCTCGGGTCGTTGCACAGAATAAACGTCCTGCTACACTTACCGCGACAGATACAACTCCGTTTCAGACAAACACCATCAGTAACGGTGTGACGACAACCGGCTTCTCGAATGCTACCGCCACCACTTCCCTGAACGTAACACCTCAGGTGACAAATGATGGTGCCATCAGCATGGTCGTTGTTGTGACGAAAGGTTCATTCGGGCCCGCGCCATCAACCGGCGCTCCACCGACAACGGTAACTCGTACAGTAACCACGAACGTTCTCGTCGATAACGGTTCGACCGTAGTGATCGGCGGACTTTACACACAATCGGAAAGTAGTATCGAAGCAGGTATCCCATATCTGAAGGATCTCCCTCTTGTCGGCTGGCTTTTCCGTAACCCGTTCAACACGACTCAGGGTAAAACGGAACTCGTCGTGTTCATCACGCCACGAATCCTGAACCAGGAAGAGGCCGGCTTCTCCGAAAGACGTGCGACGAACGTCCAGTCTGATGCGGAAGCGAAGTCTTCTCTTTAAGGAAGGTCGCCCGTGACGGCGAAACGAAATCAATCCGCACTGCTGGCCAAGTACTACGGCCTGTATAAAAAGAATCCTCGTTCGAAGGTATTCGCACCTCTTGCTGAGGCCTATCGAAAACTCGGCATGCTCGACGATGCTTTAAAGATTCTCAAAGACGGAATCCGCAATCATCCGAACTATGCTCTCGGCTACATTGTTCTCGCTCACTGTTACTATGACCTGGAAAAATACGAACTCACGTACAACACGCTGAGACCGATCATCGCGCAGAACGCTGACAACATTTCTCTGCAAAAGATTTTTGCGCAATCTTGCATTCACCTCGGTCACCTGGAAGAAGCGCTTGATACGTACAAGTATCTTCTCTTCCTCAATCCGCGCGACAAGTTCTTCGCCAGTGAAGTGAAGAAACTTGAAGACGATCTGATGATCGGTCACAAAAAACTCTCACTCGATCAGCTGATCAAGGCGCCGGACATGGAAATTCCCGTGTCGGAAACAGTTGATGATGACTGGGTTCAGGTGGACTTTAATCGCACGCAGAAAAAATCACTGCCTGAAGTTACCAAGAAAAAAGAAGAACCGCAGGAAGATGAATGGGTGATGAAAAAACCAGGTGAAGAAAAACCTGATATTCATCCGATTCTGAAAGAAGAGGTTTCCCGTCGCGGACTTGAAGACGAATTCTTCGCTGACGAATTTGAAGAAGACGGCAATGTGGATGAGGTGAATGCCTCAATTAACACTGACTCGCCGATTGTTTCTCACACACTAATCGATCTCTATTGCAATCAGCACTATTACGACAAAGCGATTGAGCTTCTTGAAAAAATTCTCGAGCTGAATCCGAATGATAAAAGCTCAGTGAAAAAACTCACTGAAGTGAAAGCGATGAAAGCAAAACACGAGGGAAGTGAGAAAGTGACTGAAGAGTCCGGACACGACGAACTCATTTCCATCATCGAGTCGACGGTCCAGCGCAAGTCGCCCGCGGAAATCAAAGTCAAAGAAGCATTCGATAAGTTTCTGGGTGATCTTCGCGAAAGGTCTCAGCGTTCATGAAAAAGTTTCTTATCATCAACGGACCCAATCTCAACATGCTTGGAAAGCGTGAGCCGGAAGTTTACGGTTCGGAGAGTCTCGATGACATTGCCAAATGGACCGAACAAAAACTCAAAGGCCAGGCAACACTCGAATGGTTTCAATCTAATGTTGAAGGCGAAATTGTCTCGAGAATTCAGCGCGCTCATTCGGAAAACTATGACGCCCTCATCATCAATCCGGGTGGCTATGCTCACACCTCAGTGGCCATTCATGACGCTCTGAAAATCCTGAAAATTCCAGTAATTGAAGTTCACCTTTCCCAGGTCTATCGACGTGAAGACTTCCGGCATACTTTATTGACGGCAAAAGCCGCATCCGCCATAATGAGCGGGCTCGGAAAACAGAGTTATTACGTCGCGATACATTCGCTGCTCTAAAGGAACATTTCATGTACCAGACAACTGATTTCAGAAAAGGTCTCAAAATCGAGATCGAAGGTAAGCCTTGGATCATCGTTGATTTCCAACACGTGAATCCAGGTAAGGGTTCTGCATTCGTCAGAACTCGTATCAGAAATCTTGAGACGAACCAGACTGTGGAAAGAACTTTCAAAGCTGGGGTTGAAACTGTCGGTAAGCCGGACATGGAAGAAAAGGAAATGGAATATAACTACGCCGATGTGGACGGATATAATTTCATGGATCAGACAACTTTCGAAATGATCCACCTTACTCACGATCAGGTCGGTGATAACAAGTACTACCTCCAGGAAAACATCAAAGTTTACATTCTTTATTACAACGGTCGTCCGATCTCGATCGAACTTCCAAACTTCATCAACCTCAAGGTTGTTGAAACAGATCCAGGCATGCGTGGTGACACTGCAACTGGCGGAACAAAGAAAGCAAAAATGGAAACTGGTCTGCAAATCAACGTTCCACTCTTCATCAAAGAAGGTGAAGTTCTCAAGATTGATACACGTACTGGTGAATATATTTCCCGCGAGAAGGCCTAATCATGAATATGGATACACTTAAAGAGATCGTCAAAGTCGCCAAAGATCAGGGCGTCGCCGAGCTCGAAGTTGAAGGCAAAGATTATAAAGTCGCAGTGAGATTTGTTGGCGGAGCAGCTCCGATTGTTCATCACGCTCCGGTTGTTCACCATGCTCCAGCTCCTCAAGCTCCTGCTGCAACTGCTGCGGCTCCGGCGAAAGCTGCTGCTTCAGATGCCGGCCTTCACGTTATCAAGTCTCCATTCGTGGGCACGTTCTACGGTTCACCTTCTCCAGGAAAACCAGTCTACGTAAAAGTGGGAGACAAAGTTCGTGCTGGTCAGCCGCTTTGTGTTCTTGAGGCCATGAAGATCATGAACGAAATCGACGCGGATATCGCGGGCGAAATCGTCGAGATCTGCGTGGAAAACGAATCGCTGGTTGAATATGGCCAGCCGCTCTTCAAAATCAAGCCGTAACAAATGAAAGTCGAAGCGAAGAAGTTCAAAAAAGTCCTGATCGCTAACCGCGGAGAAATCGCCATTCGCGTGATCAGAAGTTGCAAAGAACTTGGCATTGAAACAGTTGCCATTCATTCCACTGCCGATGAAGATTCGCTTCACGTGAAAATGGCAGATGAATCTGTTTGTGTCGGGCCTGCAAAGTCCGCTCAATCTTATCTCAACGTTCCTCAAATTCTTTCTGCTGCCGATATTACTGGCGCGGATGCCATTCACCCGGGTTACGGATTTCTCTCTGAGAATGATGAATTTGCTGAAATGTGTGCGAAATGGGGAATCACTTTCATCGGTCCATCTGTCGCTTGTATTCAGGCGATGGGAGACAAGATCGAATCAAAGATCACCGCAAAGAAAGCAAAGGTTCCAACCCTCGAGCCGATCTACGTGAAAGAAGTTGAAGAGAAAGTTATTCAGAAAGAAGTTGAGAAGATGGGCTTCCCGGTTCTCATCAAAGCTTCTGCTGGTGGTGGTGGTCGCGGCATGAAGCGTATCGAGAATTTCGATGAGCTCTGGCCGGCACTTGCTCGTCTTCAGGAAGAAGCGAAAGCTGCTTTTGGCGACGGAACTCTCTTCATTGAAAAATATATTACCAATCCTCGTCACATTGAAGTTCAGATTCTTGCTGATAAACATGGCAACGTGATTCATCTTGGTGAACGTGACTGTACGATCCAGCGTCGTTTCCAGAAAATTCTCGAAGAGGCACCATCACCGGTCCTATCGCAAAAGGTGAGAGAGGAAATTTGTTCCTCTGCCGTTCGACTCGCGAAGTTCGTAAACTACGATTCTGCGGGCACGGTTGAGTTCCTCTATGACCTCGATACGGAAAAATTTTACTTCATGGAAATGAACACTCGTATCCAGGTAGAGCATCCGGTGACTGAAGGGCGTACTGGTGTTGACCTCATTTCCGAAATGATCCGTCATGCTCAGGGTGAAGTTTGCCGATTTAAACAATCAGATATTATCTTCCGCAATCACGTGATTGAGTTCCGGATCAATGCTGAAGATCCCAAAACAGGTCTTCCATCGCCTGGTCATATCACGCATTATCATAGACCTGGCGGTATTGGCGTAAGGACAGATGACTTTATCTATACGGGATATACCGTACCACCTCACTACGACTCTATGATTTCGAAGATCATCGTTCAGGCTGATAATCGCGCCAACTGTATCACCCGCGCGAAGCGAGTCCTCGATGAAACTGTCGTCAGCGGAATCAAAACGAACATCGATCTTCACAAGAGCATCCTGAATGATCCGGACTTCGTAGAGAGCAAATTTTCGACCAATTATTTAGCGAAAAAACTGGTTTAAAAGTATAATAAAATTAAGCGTTTAATGTCATAGGAAGGACATTTGATGGACTTAATTTTATCCATTCGGCAAATGATGGCCGAAGAGAATTTTTCAGGAGCTGAAGAGGCCCTCGAAAATCTTTTGATGAGTTCTCCCGCCTCTTCGCGTAGCGATCTCATTCCCCTTTATCTTGAGACACTTCTTCAGCAGAAAAAATCTCTGCCGGATCATCTCGTCGCAGAAGTTCTCACCGATATGTGGGAAAAAAATCCTGACAGTGCGATTAAAATTTTTGAAGGTTCAACGGATGCATTGAAAAACTCCGTAGATTTTCGTGTTCTTCTTTTCCGGATGAAGCTCGCAGAAAAGCGCGGACGTATTCAGGAACTTCACGATCTCATTTCGAACTATCATGTGCGTCTCTTCGAAAGAAGCGTTCCTACTGTCGCTGCTGCAGTGGAAGGATTTGTGCAGAAATTTTTCCGTACGGATTTTCAGATCCAGCTTCAGACCATTGCACTTACGCTTCTCCGGAAAGATCTCCGTGATGGCGAAGAGCAGATTCAGAAACTTATTCTTGAGGCGCACGAAAAGTCTTCTCCGAAAATTCTGAAAGAAAAGCTCTCCGCGCTTTACAACATTCTTCATTCCCAGACTGAGAAGGGCCATCTCGAGATTTACGAAAGTTTTGTCTCCCTTCTGGTATACGGGTTTCGCGAGAAGAAGGATTTCAAGCGCCTTGCTGAGTGTGTGATTTATTTTGATGATTTCCGCTTTGGTGTCATGATCATGAATCTCTTGTTGCAAAATAATCAACCGGATCTTGCGACTGAATATTCACGCGAACTCGCCCAGCATACGAAGTATGAATTTGTTTATCTGGCGAAGCACTTTCCCGATCTCAAAAAATATTTTGTGAACATGACGAAGTCCGTGAGCAGAGTTGATGAATGGGAGAGTCCTGATCTAAGTCTCACCGAAAAACCTTCAAAGACAATCTCAATGGCAGTTCCTTCAGCACCAAACGTGGACGATGAACTTCTTATTCACCTTGTGAGTGGCCAGAATTTTTCTGATGCCACACTCCTCGATCTTGCCGTCGGATTTCTTCAAAGTGATTTACCTCGAGTGGCTTTTTCAGTAGCAATGAGAGTTCATGACCGTGTTGCTGATGATCGTATGAAACTCAAGGCGGCCTATCTCGCGCTGACCGCGCTCCTCCAGTCAGGAGATTATCGAAAGGCCCTCGATCTCGCTCTTGAATCCATGAAACTGGTTTCAACAACAGATGATCTTCTTTCCTTCCTTTACTGCGAAGCTGAGGCATGGCTCAGACTGAACAAGAAGAACGAGGCGAGACAAGTTCTGAATAAAATCCTTTCGATTGACTCCCATTACCGGATGACCCGGGAAAGGCTCGAGCAGCTCGGATGAGATTTAAAAGCGTACTCGGAGCTATTGTCTTTGTCGTTTGCGCCTCTATGGTCGCCCTGGTGGTATTTATCCACACGAACTCCTTCGGCAACCTTCTCACCAGAGTCATCTCCGATCTGTCTTTGAAAAAAACAAAAACCGAGATCAGAATCCAGAACATTGGAATTTCGATCTTCCCTCCTGGTATTGAGCTCAATCGGGTGATCATCAAAAAAAATATCAGTCCGCAGGAAAGTCTCTTTGCCGAACTAGGTAAGCTTGGTTTTTACGTGAAGCTGATTGAGCTGGAAGAAAAAAAGCTCACGTTCGGTGAGATCCGAATTTCTGATTCCGTTATTGATTACGATTTCCCTGAAAAAAATGAAGAGACAACTGAGATCGATCGCAAGCTCATCAATAAGATTTTTGATCTCTCTGAAGATGCTCCGGTTCACATCGATACTTTGTTGATTGAGAATAGCCGCATTCATGCCAATCATGACCTCATGGAAGCGAGACGCCTGAAAATCTTCAAGAAGGGCAAGGACTTCATTGCGCGTTTCCATCTCTCCAATCTCAAGCCTTCTGCGGACAAAGATATTTTTATCGATGAAATCTGGGGTGACCTGGAAATTTCCCGGAACAACATCGACATCTATCGCCTCAAAGTTCTGCATGACGTGCAAACCCTGCTCCTCAAAGGCAAAGTGAGTGACTGGCCCAAATTAAAGAATGCAGAAGCATCTCTCAACGGTGAGGCGCACTTTCATCTCCGGAACTTTGAAAAGCAAGTGACATTGCCTCCGGAAATCACTTTTGATCATGGTTTTGCCAATGCCGTTTTCAAGATTGGTTACAAGCATCAAACTATCGAAGGCACCACTCAATTTTCCATAGACGCTCTGAAGGCCAGTGTCCTGCATGCCGACAGGATCCTCGGGGAAGTTCATTTCACTGACAAGAAAGTCATGTTCCAGTCAGCGGAAATCATCCGAGGACAGGAAAAGGCTACGCTTCTCCAGCCGGTCAGTGTCTTCGATATCGGAACAAAGAAATTTCTTCCGGACACTGTACGCGCACGTGCTGAAAATCTTGAGCTCCCGAACGTGCTTCGCTTTGTCCGCGGTCTCGATGTCATCCGCGGAGAAATGAACGGCAATGTTTCTATCACGCATAACCACGGCGATTTCCATTTCCGCCCTGATGACGGATTTGTGATTAACGGTCTGGGCCTTGTCGTCGGAAAGGAAAAACCATTTCCGGTCATCATGACCAAAACTGCGACGATGAAAGATGGTTCAGTGGATATTCTGAACGGTGATGTTCACATCGCCGCTGATGTCACACTTCCTCGCTCTCATTTTCCTTTGAGCGGTCACGTCTCCAAAAGCGGTGCTCGCTTCACGGTTCCTGAGTCGCCGATTAATCTTGAGGATCTTGGCAATATTGCCAGGCTGGATGTGAAAGGCGTGGGCACACTTGGTGTGGAAGTTGGCGGAACGCTGAAAGACACGACCCTTGCACTCAAAGGCAAGCTTCGCGGTTTTGAAGTTCTTGGTTACAAGCTCGGAGAAACGGATACGGAGATGACTGTCGCGCTCGGCGAAGACAGCGTTCTCATCAACAAGTTTGAAAGTAAGTTCGGTTCAACTCCCATTTCCGGAACCGGCGCAGTGAACTGGAAAAATGGTGACATTGCTCTCGGAATAAATTCACCATTTACCAATTACCATGACCTCACGCAGATCATGGAGCCGCTCTTTGTGAAAATGGATTTCCTTCCGCCAGATCTTAACTTCAATGGCAAAGTGGACGCGGCGATTTACGGAAAAATTAATCTCGAGCAGTTGAAGATCAAGGCAGGAGTCAAGTTCACTGACCTCATCGCCTATGGGGAAAGTGTTAATTCCGGCTCAATGGAAATCAGACTCAGTGATCAGCATCTGCGTTTTGTGAACGTGGAAGGGACTAAGGGTCATGGTGAACTTTTCGGAAGTTTTGAGTACTGGTTAAAGCAGAGTCGCCTGAAAACCTCGTTCCATTGGGAAAACATTGCTCTGTCATCATTCAATCTTTCCAAATTTCTCCATCTGAACATCGATTCACAGGTCAGCGGTTCTCTTGCCGGCGAAGGCCCTTCCAAAGACTATATCCTGAATCTCAAAACGAAACTGTTCGACACACATTCCTCGAATTACAAATTTGATGATTCAGACCTGGAGATGACCGTTCATCCGGATTATCTCAAAGGGCGCTTCAATTTCCTCGGCGATTCTTTGACCAGCAACTATGACGTGAGTCGCTCGTTAAAGGGTTCTTCGCGTCTCAATATGCGGGTGAACCTTCCCGACATTAAACCAGTTCTTGTTGCACTCCTGGGTGAACATCTCGAAAGTGAGGGCCTCCGCGGAAAAATGCATTTTGATCTCAGCACGCATTTCACGGGTTTCTTTAACAACATGAATCTGTCCGCGCAGATGAGAGAGCTGACGTTCTTCCATCCTGAGTTCAGGTT
>JBJMLZ010000069.1:0-8542 GCA_045805035.1 Bacteriovoracaceae bacterium | reverse complement strand
TTGTTGTTCAAAATCTGATTCGTGAGAATCGCCGGATCAAGCTCCGAAGGTTGCGCGAGATTAATCGCAGGAAGAACTGTCGTTACACCCGTGGCGAGATTGTTCAGGGAGAAAATCGGAAAGATCGGCATATCAATATCAGTGGCCGCATAGGGAATCACGTGTGAAAGCGCGTGATGCTGGGCCGAGAGGAATCTATGAGTGCGGTTAGCACCTTTTGGCTTTCCGGTGGAACCGGTAGTGAAAGTAATGAGTGCAGTCGTTTCTGATTCCACCGGTTCCATCGGACAATCACCAGGCACCATCAACTCTTCAAACTTATGTGTGAAATTCTCACCCGGGCCATACATGATCCGGATCGGCATTGATTTGAACTCCGGCACCTGGTCCACGAGCTGGAAGGCCTGAGCAAAGCTCACCATCCCTTTTGGTCCGACACATTCAGCGGTGGCACCGAGGTGATTGGCGCGCGCCCATGAATCAAGAAAAACCGCAATGGCACCAATTCTCTGAACCGCAAACATGGCCACATACATATCAAGGGACATCGGAAGAAAAATGATAATCCGGTCACCCTTGGTGATGCCGATTTTTTTGAGACCATTGGCGAAGGCGTTGATACGTCCTGCAATCTGGGCGTAATTGATTTCATCGTGCGGGAGCGCACTTGTCATGGTTTTATCCCAGGCCTCAAGCGAACCGCGCCTGGCCCATCTGAGTGCGATTCTCATCGGGAAATCGCGAAGGTGATCTTCCAGATAGTTCAGAACATTGTTTCTGATATCAACACCCGGATAATAACCGGTTTTAGTTTTTACATCCGTGACTTGAGAAAGAGCATCCGCGACTTCCCGGGAATGGGACCACAGAAGTGCATGACCACCTCCGGTGAGATCTTTGTGTTCTACACTGGAGAATCCCCTGAGGTGTGATGATTGTCTTTCGCGACTCGATGTTTTGTCTTCCTTTCCCCAGAGTGCAATGACCGGAATATTATACGTCGCGTGTGTGAGTGGATTATTTTCCGCATCGATTTTTCTCTTCACCGTCTTGGCCCAGAGATCGGTGGTCTCAAGGCGCTGAAGGAAAGTCTGATAATACGGATGATCCGCCATTTTCTGCGGATGAATCATGTTCTCAAGAAAGGATCCGACTGATTTCTTCTTTGAGCTTTCGATGAGCATTCCATTTAAGAGAGGCACACCAAGCAGGGCCTTGGCAGTTCCTGAAAGTGGCTTCTCGGAAGAGAGATAAGGAGCGACAAAAACCAGCCCCGACACTTTGTCTTTTATCTCCGGAAGGTAACGCATGATCGTGTAGCAACCAAGTGAAAAGCCAGTGAGAATAAAAGGTCCGTTGAATGAGCGAAGTTTTTTACCGAGCTCTGGATCGTAGGCATCAAGCGCGAGGAATTCGGTATCTTTGGGAAGGAGTTTTTTTACTTCATTCCAGTCGTCACTGTGGCCGGGGTTTCCGTGGATAGCGATGATCTTCTTCATACTTTAATTCCTTTCAATCGGAGCCGGTAAAAATCCATCAGCTTGGGATTCTTCCAGTATTTTGTCTCAGAGGTCTTTTGATTCAGTTGCCCTTCGATGACCTGCTTTTTGTCGATATCATCAAGAACCTCGGCGAGAACCTGCGCCTCGCGCTTGGATCCCTCGAAGATCGATTTTGTATAAGACTCCGCGGCAAGTTTCATCTCTTCCACCCGGAGAATGGGGCCATCGTCTATTTTTTTTGTCATCTGGTGCACGGTAAAACCAAAAGGCCTTCCGTACATATGGGCCCAGAAATCACACATGACTCCCCTTTGAAAAGGAAGAAGGCCATGATGAATGTTGATACAACCCAGGCGAGGGAGAGCGAGAACTTCATCCCGGAAAAAGCAGCGCGAGCGTGCGTTCACGACGAGATCTAACGTCAGTGAACGAAGATACTGAAGGGACTCAGGAGAATTGATGTCTTTCGTGAAGAAAACTTCTTTTCCTTCTTTTTCATAAGCACGAACTTTTTCGTCAGTTCGCGGAAAAAGATTATTGGTAAAGAGCTGAAACCCAAAACGAGGCGCGGCCCCACTTATCGCAGCGACAAATCCGAGAGCTGAAAGTCTCGGCTCACGATTCTGAATCACAACCAGGGCCCGGATGTGTGGATTCTTAGCAAGAGTTAGAATGACCTGGTGATAATTCTCACCGACGAAAGTGACCTCTGAAGTAACGAGGACCGCTCTCAAGGACATCAGCTTACTCTCCGGTAAGCGCGGACCATGTACATCTGAACTTTCTCGTCATGAAAGGCTTCGGTGACTTCAGCGGTGATATCTTCGAGACCATTGAGGTCGGTATTCTCGGGAAGACGTAGATAATTTCTGACGATCACGACTCCACCGATGGAAAGATTAGGACGGATGATCTGAAGGAAGTTTCTTTCCGTCTCGCCCTCAAAATAAGACGGAACATCGCTGAATGAGAAAAAGTCGAGATCAAACAGTCCATTTTCTTTCGGTAAAAGCTCAAGAATATTCCCCTGCCATGAGCGGGTCCTGTTATTCAAAAGCCAGGCCTTCATGCTCTCAAAAACTTCTTTGTCCCCTTCTACGGGAATCGCCTCACGGGTGACAATTTTCCCGAAGAAACAAAGCTGTGCAAAGAAATTAGCGCGGAGAAGTGTCTGGCCGAAGATCCGCTCAAAGGCTGACCTGTAATATTGAAAATGTGATTCAGGAACGTTCTTTTTTACGAAGTGCCCCTTATAAAGAAGGGCATTAAAGACAGTGGCATTGCCGAGAATTTTAAAGACCATGTCCCAGCGTTTCTGCGGAAAATGCTCATCAAAAAATTTCTTCTGCTCTTCCGGAGAAAGACTAGAAAGCGACTCCATCAGAAGTTTTGGGCCAATGAGAGCGCGGGTCACATAGGAAAACTTGTTAAAAGTCTTCTCCCATTTCCCTTCATAAAGAATTGAATCCCACTCAAGCTCTTCAAAGAGTGAGCTGAAGTATTTTTTCGCGTCGGCTGATAAATCAAGCGAAAGGAATATCTCGCGACGGCGGCGTCGATACGCCACACCTTCATAAGGAGGATAGCCCCAGAAAAGAAGGAAATCTTCATGAGCGCATTTTCTAATCGTCTCTTCACGAAGAGAACCCAACCAGAGCTGTTGTTCAGAAAGATCAATCACATGAAGTTCAGAAGGATTGGCAACGAGAAGTGGAAGTGAGCGCCCTCCGCTGCCGGCGACACTCAGAATTTTTTTCGGTCGCCACTTACGCATCAGCCGCACTTCCGGCCAGGTGTCCTCATTGGCGAGTGAATAGTTCAGTGACTTGAAATATTTTTCTGCCATGATTCCCCGGTTACGAGAAGAAAGATTTTACGGCGTCGGCAAATTGCTTAAAGTATTCCGGCGTTTCCATGTAAAGCTCATGATAAGCATCTTTCACGAGTACAAATTTCGCGCGAGGCTCGTGTTTTTCAAAATACTTTTTTACAAGTTCAGTACTCACCACCCCATCTTCACTTCCCATGATGACCATGAGTGGAGTCCGTGGACTCAGCGGACGACTGAAAGTTTCCTGCGCTTTGTTGAGAAGATCAAAGTACAGATGCGAATGGACTTTCAGAATGTTTTTCGGATCATGAACATAATCCTGATAGACTTGGGGATTATGAGAAAGTTTGGTGAGATCAAGCATTCCCCCCAGGGGAAGACTCGGAAGTGTTGCAAGTTTCTTGTACACGAATGAAGGAATCGAACTTGTGATGAGACCCAGAACACCAACGGTTCCAGCACCAGGTGCAGAAAGAATAGTTTTCTTCGGATAGAGCGCGCGATTTTTCCGGAGCTGGATCCAGCGGGCAGTGATAAGTCCACCCATGGAGTGGCCGAAGAGGTAAAACTCTTTCATCCCTTTTTCCGCCGCGAGATAATCGCTCACGGCATCGAGGTCTTTCAGATAATCATCAAAGTCGCGCACGTTTCCGCGCTCGCCTTCGGATTCTCCGTGTCCGCGAAGATCGTAAAGAACGACGTTGTAGTCTTTGAATTCATCGCTCATCCAGTAATTGTGGCGACCGCGATGTTCGCCTACACCGTGAGTGACGATCACCCAGGAAGAAGAATTCCGGTCAATGACCGTGGCCTTGAGTCTCAGACCATCGAAGGTCTGAATGTCAGTGATAGTTGTATTCATGTCCCTCTATTGTCTCGAGGGAGGTCGTTTTTTGCAATTTGTTCCGGGGAGGAATTTACTGAGGAGTGGGTCTATTCCGAACTGTCTGGTCAGGTTAGTTGATGAGTGTCACATAACCGTGGTTCAACTCTCGTGAACTAAAGTAAGTCATCTCTCCACGCTGAAGGACTCCGTCGCGTTCAAGCTCAGTGGAAAGCTGCGCATCCACCGCCCCTACGGCCTCAAGCCATCTGGTTCTTGCTTCAAGGAGAATCGCGTTGCGGTCAGCTCCTTTAGGGAGTCTCGAAGCGATCGCGGGTGAATGAAATCCGAAATGGGCCCAGCGGGAGGCAAAACGTTCTACACCCGCAGTAAAAAGAACCGTGCAGGAAGATTCGCAATCGGAAGCAACCCGGGTGTTAATCTGCACGTTGAGTTCGGTCATGAGGGAAGCGACACTCTTCACAAAGTCCATCGTCGCATACAAGTTTCCGCCACCCGAATCGATATCAATCTGGATTATTCTTTCCTGGTTTTCCTTGAGATTGGCGCCGGCCCTACGTATTTTTTGTTCAAGTTTATCCAGGCCGTCTTTAGTGATCTCATCCGAAAAAGATACCCTCACCGCCGCGACGGTAACTAAAGGAAAAAGAAGGAAAAGACCAAGGAAGAAACCTTTCATTCCGCCGCTTCTATTCTTTACGGAACAAACCGCCATCTCAATTTCAAAAAACAGGTAAAAACTACCGTCCAAACTTTGAACAGACCCTGTAATCAAGGCCGGTTTTCGGGAGAAAAGCGCCGAAGAGTCGTAGAATTTCCCGCAAAGGACACTTATGAGCACGATCTCGGTCTATCTCAATCCCAAGGCGTCTGGAGCCAATCACAGCTTTTCCATGGATGAGCTCCGGAAATATTTTTTCCGTCACGAGCTGAAAATCAATACACCGGGAAGCCTCGAAGAAATGATTGCCCTCGTGAAACGCGATCGCACCGACGGTACTGATTGCATTTTCTCGATTGGCGGAGACGGAACCTGTCACACAATCGCCCAGCATCTCGTCGGCGGCCAGACCAAACTCATGGTGCTGGCGGGTGGTACTGCCAATGACTTTGCAGATGAAATCGGCACCTGCGGCGCTCTGAAAAAACTCGCTTATATTTTTCACGCTCAGACCACAAAGACAGTTGATCTTATCAAGGTGAACGAAAAATACCTGATGAGTAACGGCGGCATCGGCATTGCCCAGGAAGTGGCCGCACTCGTGAATCAGTATCGTAAGAGCTCTGATCTTTTTCATGGCTTCATGAAAATGAGTGGCAAGCACGCTTACCAGGCGGTCTTTGCTAAGCACCTTCTAAGCGCCCCTTTCAAAATGCATAAAGTCTTCCTTGAATCTGAAGATTGCCCTCTGCTTGAACGCCAGATTTCTTCGCCGCTGATCCTCATTAACAATCAGCCGAAGCTTGCCGGCTCATTCCTGGTGGCACCCGAAACAAGAAATAATGACGGTAAATTTAATGTCACGATTTTCCTCCACGACAATCGTTTTGATTTCATCAAGACGGCCCTTGAATTCATTTCAGGTGGAAATGGCGAAGGCGACAAGCGGATCATTCGCTTTGAAACCGATTCATTAAAACTCATGTCTCTCACGAAAACACCCATGATTTTCTTTGGTGATGGTGAGACCTGGGAACCATCGATGGAACTCGATATCAAGATTGTTCCTCAGGCGCTTGAAGTGTTTTCTCCTATGGAAGAGATTACTGGAAAAGGCCATTCTTTGGATGAGGTTCCACTTCTCACATGAAGATACTACTTACCGGTTCCACCGGATTCATCGGAAAAAGACTCACAGAATCTTTGGTTTCCAAAGGACATGAAGTCTATTGCCTGGTGAGACCCCAGAGTCTAGAAAAAGCAAAAGAACTTTTTTCTGATACTCAGGTTCAGTTCGTGACCGGCGATCTCACAAAAAATGATGTGCTTGATTCAGTTTCAGAAGCTGAGACCGTGATGAATACCATTGAGGCAGTCATCCATCTTGCCGCGACTTATGATCTGGCAGTCAACCAGACTGAAGCGTATCTATCCAATGTCGTCGGAACTCAGAATCTTCTCTTCCTTCTTCAGCGCATGAAGAAGCTTCAGATCTTTCACTACATGAGCACCTATACTGTTTCCGGTGTTCTTGACGGAGAATTTCTTGAAGAGGATCTCGATCCGGGTCGTCCATTCCGCGATCATTACTCTCAGACAAAAATGCAGGCCGAGCTTCTTGTCCGCAATACCCGCATGCCTACGGTTGCGCTTCGGATTTACCGTCCGGGAATCGTGATCGGCGACTCAAAAACCGGGAAGATGGAAAAAATCGATGGCCCTTATTACTTCTTCAGAGTTTTCCAGGGCATTTCACGTTACATCAAACACGTTCCTATCAATATCCTTCCGGTCTATTACCATCCGCAGGCGATCCTTCCATTTATTCCAGTGAATGTTCTGGTTCAATGGCTCACGGAAATGATTGATCGCCCGACTCATCACATGACCCGCACTTATCATCTCGTACCCGAAGAAAAAATTTTCATCGGACCAATGATTGAAGAAACCGCCAAATACTTCGGCCTCAATATCAAGGTTCAGCGGGTGCCCATGCCTTCGGTGATGAAGCGCGTGTTCCCACTTCTGAAAGTTCCTTCGCAAATGGATGCCTATTTCCTGAACAATACCCGCTATTCCATGGCGAACGTCAAAACTGATTATCCAAATCTTCGCTGTCCACAGACCTCTGAATATCTTCCTGTCATCATGGCGGGCGCCAAGGAGCTCCTCACATGAAAGAGATTATTGCGATCTCGATGGGGCCTGCCTCAGAGAACTATGACAAGACGATCAACATGCTTGGCGAAGAGTTTCGTGTAAAACGTCTCGGTGTCGACTTCAACTTCAAGCTCGCTCTTGAACTTGTAAAAAAATATCGCAATGAATGTGACATCTTTGCCTTCGGCGGTTGTCCTACCGACATCAAGGTGAACGGAAAAGTTCACGCTCATCATCAGGTGCTGGAACTCCGTCGTGCTGCAGGCGATACACCGATCGCGGACGGATCAAGAATTAAACTCACTGCCATTCCCTTCTTCCTGAAAAACCTCTCTCAGAAAGAGCCGTATCTGTTTAAAGGCAAGAGTATTTCCTTCTTCTCCGGAATTACCCAATGGGATTACTTGCCTGCCTATCAGGAAATTAACCCGAATCTCGTTTTCGCAGATCCCTACATGGGCTTTGGTGCTCCTAAAGTCATTCAGGGAATGGAAGATCTGAAAAGTTTCCTCCTCTCGGCGATCCCGATCATGAAGAGGCTGAATCTTGAGAAACTGAAAGAAAGAAATTTCAAGTCGAGGATCACACAGCTTCCGACTATGAATGCGTTCTTCGATTCTGATATCTTCGTTGTGAACGAAACCCAGCTCGACTTCATTGATCTCCATGATCTCTCCGGAAAAATCGTTATCATTGATCAACTCAGTAAACACTCACGCAAAAAACTCCTCGAGGCCAAGGTCGAAAAAGTTTATAGCTGCTTCCCCGCCTTCATTGGTATGCCTCACCTCGGTTTCAATGGTCTTGAGGCGATTCTTATGTCACATCTCGGGAAAAGCTCTCTCGATCAGGAAGACATTCTTGATGTGATGAAAAATCTCAAGATGGGCCCGGAGATTTATCATCCGCTTCCTCAGGAAAATAAACCGGTCGAGCGTTTCTCTTTCGTGATTCACCCATTGTCTGCCAATCAGTTTTTCCTTTCACCGACCTGGAAACCACTCGCAAATACTCCGGTCGCTCCGCATGTCGAGAAAATCGCCGCCAACATTCCGGGCTATCATTACGGGAAGATCACCGGGATCAAATCCGCTGCCACCGGAAAAGAAGTGGAAGGTGATCTTTTCGTTATCACCATGACTCCGAAGATGATGCTCAAGCAATCACCGGAAAAAATGTACAAGGCCTTGAATCGTCTCTGTGATATGGCGATGAAGCGCGGATCGAAGATCATTGGTCTTGGTGCTTACACAAAAATCGTCGGCGATGCAGGCGTGACCGTGAACTCCCGCTCACCTATTCCTGTCACTACGGGGAACTCTCTTTCGAGTGCTTCGACTCTTTGGGCGGCGGGACTCGCGATTGAGAAAATGGGACTCGTCATCAAGAATGATAATGTCTACGAAGGCACTGCCATGGTCGTGGGTGCCACCGGCAGTATCGGAAAAGTTTGCGCGAAGATTCTCACGAATTCATGGAAGAGGATTATCATCGCGGCCCCGCGCCCGTACAAGATTCTTGAACTTGTGCGCGAGCTTCAAGAG
>JBJMLZ010000068.1:0-3988 GCA_045805035.1 Bacteriovoracaceae bacterium | reverse complement strand
GCGGGTCAGATGGTGATTTTCTAATCAAGACCTCATTCCCAGCAGATATTTCTCCTCGAAAAAAGGCCCCCGAAAGGGGGCTTTTTTTATTTGTGAAAATAACGCCGGGCTTCGACGGCGCCGAAAAAATATTAAGTTTACTTGTACGTATCTTTTCCGTATTTATTGGTTATGAAATTAAATCATCTGACGGACGAAACATTACTGAACGACACTCTCAAGCTGGTAGAGGAAGAACGAAATATCAGCGGAAAAGTTTTGTGGCATCTCCACGAAATTGAGAGGAGAAAACTTTTTGTAGAGCTCAAGTGCAGTAGTCTTTTTGATTATTGTGTCCGCATGTTGAAATATTCAGAAGGCCAGGCTTCGCGAAGAGTTTCGGGAGCAAGAATTCTAAAAGAACTTCCGGAGCTTGCTCAAAATCTTGAAGATGGTTCTTTGAATCTCACCCAAATGAACCAAGCGAGCTTTTTTTTCAGAGACGAAAGGATCACTTCTCCAAAAGAGAAAGCTGCAATCTTAAAAAAGCTTGAAGGGAAGTCTACACGCGAGACCGATCGCATTCTCCATGAGCACAGGAAAGAGGCGGTGGCGCGGAATGTATTCATCGTGGTGAAAGAAGATACGAAGAAAAAACTGGATAAGCTTCGTGATCTTAAGGCCCACACTTGTCCGGACAACGATTCGCTTCTCAACAAAATGTGCGAAGAGGTGACAAGAATCTGGGATCCGACGTTGATTAAAAAACAATCACAAGGTTCAACAGAGACGCGGTTTATTCCCAAGATGGTTCAGGCCGAGGTGTGGCGCAGGGACAATGGGATTTGCACGAAGTGCGGAAGCACCTACGCGCTGGAGTACGATCACGTGAAACCGTTCGCGATGGGAGGAAAATCCACAGTGGAAAACCTGCGCCTCCTTTGCCGCGCTTGTAATCAGCGTCAGAGAATAACGTTCTTTTCCGACAAAAACGCTTTTCAGTTCAAAGGCCCCTCGGGGTAGACTAAAATATTAGGGTTAATTCTCCCAACAAGGATGTTCGAATGAAACCCGTCTATCTCGTCGATGGCAAACGCACTCCCAGTGTGAAATCTGGTGCTGATCTGAAAGAAATTGCGGCCCCGTATCTGGGCCATTATCTCATCCGCCACCTGGTGGATAAATTCGGCATTCCTTCAGACGCCGTGGATGAAGTGATTGTGGGGAACACGGGAAATCCTCCGAAGTATCCAAACGTCGGGAGAGTGATGGCGCTCGAAGCGGGCCTTCACAAGAAAACTTCCGGTTACACTGTTCACAGAAACTGCGCCTCAGGCATGGAAGCGCTCTCGCAGGCGTATGTGAAAATTGCGAGCGGAAGGAACGATATCATTTTTGCTGGCGGCGTGGAGAATATGTCGCAGATGCCGCTTCTCTACAACAAAGAGATGACGGATTTTTTCATCAACATGATGAAGGCAAAATCTGCGGGACAGAAGATCGGAACACTTACGAGCTTCCGCCCGAATTACCTCACACCGGTGATCGCCATTGAGCAGGGGCTCACGGATCCTTTCTGCGGAAAGAATATGGGGCAGACTGCGGAAACTCTCGCGCGGGAATTTGGACTTACGAGACACATGCAGGATGAATTTGCGGATCGCTCGCACCACCTGGCGATTTCTGCAACGAAGGAAGGGAAGTTCAGAGAAGAAATTCTTCCGATCATGGCGGGAGATAAGCTTGATAAAATGATCGCAGATGACATCGGGCCTCGCGCCGATTCTTCGGTGGAAAAACTCGGGAAGCTCAAGCCGTACTTTGAAAAAGAAACCGGTACGGTGACAGTGGGGAATGCTTGTCCGATCACTGACGGTGGTTCGATCTGGATGCTGGCCTCCGAAGAGGCAGTGAAAAAATATAAGCTCGAGCCAATGGCCAGAATGGTGGACTTTCACTTCCATGGACTTGAGCCTGAGCGTATGGGCCTCGGGCCGGTGCTTGCGTCTCACGGAGTGCTGAAGCGTACAGGACTTTCGATGGACCAGATGGATCTGGTGGAACTCAACGAAGCGTTCGCCGCTCAGGTGCTGGCGTGTGTGCAGGTCATGAGAGATCCGAAACTTTCTGCCAAGTGGGGCGTTGAAGAAATGATCGGCGATATTCCGCTTGAGAAACTCAACGTGAATGGCGGCGGGATTGCTCTCGGTCACCCGGTGGGATCGACTGGTTCAAGACTCGTGGTCACTCTTGCTCACGAGCTCAAGCGCCGGAGAAAAAAATATGGACTGGCAACTCTTTGTATTGGCGGCGGTCAGGGTGGCGCGGTCATTATCGAAAACCTCAAGGTGTAATTTATGAATTATGAAGTTCTGACGTACGAAGAAAAAGATAACTTGATCTGGATCGGGTTCGGGAAACACGAAAAGAAGTCGATGACGACTTTCACGCGCGAAACTCTCATGGAGATGAAAGAAGCAGTGAAGGCGGTCCAGGCAAATAAAAGTGCGAAGGGCCTCGTGTTCTTCTCGCACAAGCCGGGCGTGTTTCTTGCGGGTGTGGATATTTCAGTGATCAATTCACTGAAGACAGAAGCCGAGGCGCTGAGAGCACTCGATGAAGCACACGCGATGTTTAATGCCATTGATGATCTGAAGATTCCGACCGTCGCCTTGGTGGATGGGGTGTGTCTGGGTGGCGGCCTTGAGCTGGCACTCGCGTGTAAAAAGATTTTTGTTTCGGACAATCCGAAGACGGCGCTGGGTCTTCCGGAAGTCATGTTGGGAGTACTGCCAGGATTCGGCGGGACCTATCGTCTTCCGAAGAAAGTGGGATTAACGACTGCCCTCGATATGATTCTTACCGGAAGACAGATCAAGGGGAAGAATGCTTATAAGATGGGGTTGGCGGACGCGATTCTTCCGACGGAAAGAATGAAAGAACTCGCACCGACGTACTTACTGGAAAAAAAGACCGGTAAGAAGAAGTCGATGAAAGAAGAAATTCAGGAACAAGCGATGAATAACTTTCTCGCGCGGAAAATTATTTTTCAGAAGGCGCGTGAGAAAGTACTCGAGACTTCAAAAGGATTTTATCCGGCACCTCTGAAGATTCTTGAAGTGCTTGAGTACGGTGCGGGAAGAAACCGCACGGATTATCTCGCGAAGGAAGCGGAGTCGTTTGCGGAACTTTCGCAGTCGATTCAATCAAAGAACCTCCAGCATATTTTCTTTCTCACGGATAACTCAAAAAAGCTCGATAACAAAGACAAGCTTCCGACGGTGAAACGGGGGGCGGTCCTTGGTGCGGGAGTCATGGGCGGCGGGATTGCGTGGTTGTTTGCGCAGAATAATCAGGCGCCACTCATGAAAGACATCACGCCGGCGGCGCTTGAGCTCGGTCTTAAGCAGGCGTCGACGAATTTTTCAGGTGCTGTGAGAAAAAGAAAAATGACTCCGGATGAGTTTCAGAGAAAGATGCGCTCGATTGAGCCGACGGTGAACTTTGAAGGTTTCAAGTCGGTGGACCTCGTGGTGGAAGCAGTCGTCGAGAACATGGATATCAAGAAAAAAGTTTTCGCTGAACTTGAAGGATACGTGAGAAAGGATGCCATTCTCACTTCGAATACTTCGTCACTTTCTCTCGAAGAGATGAGCAAGGCGCTGGTGGACTCGACGAGATTTGCGGGGCTTCACTTCTTCAATCCCGTGAACAAGATGCCGCTGGTGGAAATCATCACACATGAAAAAGCTTCTAAGGATACCATCGACACTCTTTATAAGTGGGTGCTTGATGTGAAGAAAACTCCGATCGTCGTGAAAGACGGTCCAGGTTTTCTCGTGAACAGAATTTTGGGCGCATATCTGAATGAAGCGTCTTATCTGATTGAAGAGGGCATTTCGATGGAGGCGATTGATGAGGCGGCACTCAATTTCGGCATGCCGATGGGACCGTTCCGCCTGATCGATGAAATTGGCATTGATGTAGGCATGAAGGTCGGAAAGATCCT
>JBJMLZ010000067.1:0-4218 GCA_045805035.1 Bacteriovoracaceae bacterium | reverse complement strand
TAATCAGACATGATGGTGAAGAGAGGACTCGTTTTTAAAATTCTTCCTCATTTAATTCTTACCGCGGCCTGGTCATTGGTCGTGGTTTATTTCCATCATCAGGTCCGCGCAGTCACAGTCAATCCCACCATTCATACTTTGATTGGTTTTTCTCTCGGCATGCTTCTGGTGTTCCGGACCAATGCTTCCTATGATCGCTTTTGGGAAGGCCGAAAGCTCCTGGGAGCTATTTCGGGAGCAACGAGAAACCTCATCCGGAATTCCGAAGTTTTTTTTCACGACATTCCTTTTGTACGAAAAATGATTCATGAGGACTGTCTCAGATTCTACCGCTGCCTGATAAGCTTCCTTCGACGAGAATCTTCGGAGCATCCTTTGTCGATTCTTACGAACATCAGTCAGGTCATTGAGAGCGAGAAGAGGAGAAAAAATATTTCCAATCTTGATCAGGCCATGCTTGAAGGTCATCTCCAGAAGATGACGGAAGCTTTTGGTGGTTGTGAGCGGATATTGAAAACGCCTCTTCCGGAAGTGTATGTCCTGCACCTTCATCGCGCTCTCGTGGTTTACTGCTATACGCTTCCCTTCGCACTTCTGGGAAGTTTTCATTGGGAGGGCATGGTCATTGTCGGAACCGTCTTTCTGACCTTTGTGCTCTTCGGGATTGAGGAGATCGGAGTGGAGATAGAGAATCCTTTTGGAGACGATCCCAACGATCTTCCGCTGGAAAAGATCTACGAGAACCTGGAATCAACACTCACAGAAATCACGATAAAATCTTCAGAAGATTCTGTTTTCAGTGAAATGAATTATTAGATAAGCTTTGAGCATGAAAAATCTCATCATATTTCTTTGTCTCTCTTTTCTTTCACCGGCCGGCAAGGCCGCCGATTTCGACTGGAAAAAATTTCTCCAGGACATCGTCGACATCAATTCTTCCACCAGTAATCCTGATGGCCTTGAAGAGGTTCGCAAAAGGATCATTCCCGAGTTCGAAGGCCTTGGTTACAAGCATGAAATCATCGACGCTAAAGAAGGAAGAAAAGTTCTGGTTTTCCGCAATGGCGATGCTCCTCCGAAGGCGATTCTCATCGGTCACATCGATACGGTCTTCGATAAAACTTCTCCATTCCAGAAATTCCGTGACGACGGAAATTTCCTTCAGGGCCCGGGTGTGATGGACATGAAGGGCGGAATTGCTCTGATGCTTCTGGCGCTTCATCGTCTTGATGCGGTTGCCAGAAAAAATATCGTGATTGCCCTGAACGATGACGAAGAGATTGGTTCTCCCAATTCTTCACCCATTTTAAAGAAGCTCGCAGCAGGTGTACCTTATGGTCTCGTCTACGAGCCAACGTCAGCTTCGCCGGAGCATGTGACGACTTCTCAGTCAGGAATTGTCTGGCTTGAGTTGAAAGTGAAAGGGAAGGCTGCGCACGCGGGTATGGATCATGAGATTGGCGTGAACGCTTGTGTCGAGCTCGCTCATAAGATTGTGGAGCTGGCGAAGCTCACCGATTACCCGAAAAAACTCACGGTGAATCCTGGAGTTATCCAGGGAGGAACCAAGGCCAATGTGGTTTGCGACGAAGCGACAGTGAAAGTGGATGTCCGCTATGTGAATGAGAAGGACCTGAAAGCAGTGAGGGCCAAAATTCAGTCGATCGCGGATAAAAGTTTTGTGTTCAATAAAAATTTAAAGATGGGAACCAGAACAGAAATCAAAGAAATCGTCTTTGTCCCAAGCCTTCCGCAAAAAGACACTGACAAAATTTTTCTGAAGGCACAGGAGATTGGGAAAAAACTCGGAATAAATCTCCAGAGAAACCATATCGGAGGCGCGAGTGATGCCATTCAACTGGCACCGACCGGGATGAATCTTCTGGTGGGACTTGGCCCTTACGGGACCGGGGCACACTCTGAAGAAGAAAAAATGGATCCCAAGAGTTTCGAACTCCGCACACTTCTCAATGTGGAACTCATCAAGATGATCGTGGCGGAATAGATGAAGAAGGATATTCTCCTTTTGATCGTCAGCACATTCATAGGATTGTTGGGCTGCGAAGCACTTTGCCGGATATTCAAACTCGCTCCTGACATTTATCATGTCAGCGTTGGTCACGAAAATTCACCTCTCAAACGTCATCCCAATCAGACAATTGGTTATATCTATAAGGCCAATTTTATAAATCAAACGAATACTTTTGGTTTTAGGGATCTGCCTCGTGAGATAGAAAAAAAGAAAGGTATTAAACGAGTCATTATGCTGGGAGATTCCGTGTTAGACGGGAACTTTTCTGAAAGCCTTTTTAATAAAAAACATGGCCTCTCTGAACTCAAAGATATTGTCCCGCTACAAGCGCAAAGGTTGTTGAGAGACGTTGAAGTCATGAATTTTGGTATCAACGGGTTCTGCACGGTCTCTCAAGCGGAATTATATAAAGAATATGGAAATCAATTTTCTCCTGACCTGGTGATTATCAATTTTGTAGAAAATGATTATACCGAGTGCCTCGGAATGATCCTGTCCATGGATAGTGAGAAAGCAATCGTTCGTGAGTTCTTGTTCGAAAACTCATACCTCTTCCGTTTTCTTGCGCTCAAATTCAACTGGAAAGGATTCAGAAAAAATATTGATTATTCGACTTTAGACAAAAACCAGTTTCCTCGGCTGAAAGAATTCATGGAAACCAATAATCCCAATAACTGGGTCAAAACCAGAGAGGCCTTGAACAAGAGATTAAATGAATACTTTAATGTGGAGAATCTTGATTATTGGGAGGAGGGAACAAAGAAGCTAAATGGTGATTCGGAAAGCGTTCATGCGGCCTTATCCCTCATTCAGGCAGAGACAACGAAGTCAGGATCAGATCTTCTGATCACAATCTGGCCTCGTTTTGGCAATAAAAGATTCTTCGACATTGATCCAGGAGAACGTGAAGTCTCACGCACAAAACCTATGATCATTGAGCAAATCGCCCAAAAATTAGGAATCAAAACTATTCGGCTGTCTTCTTTGTTCGATCAAAAGTTGAAGGGGAAGGAGATGAATTATCGCAAAGATTTAACCGTGGGCGATGGCATGCATGTGAATGAAAGAGGGGCCCAAATTGCCGGTGAAATTTTCGCTGAAATCATTCAACAAAGACTCCAAGAAGATTTAGAATAGGGCCATGAAGAACGCGCAGTATTTTTTTGGTTCTGCTCTCGTGCGATACGAAGTGCCCGAGCATATGCTGGAAACTCTCAATCACCTTGCCGACCAGCTCCTCCTAAAGGGGATTCCTGAAAAGCTGCGGATACGTGAACAGCTCGCCAGCGCGGTGAACTCGGAGGTCGAGATTCCGCTCTTGCTGGTTCGTGAATTTTCGGAGTTCGTTTTCGGCATCGCCGGTGATTATCACAGGAGCTATGCTGCCCATGATCGCGGTGAGCCTGAGTTCCAGGTGGATCGTATGTGGGTTGTTTCCCAGCGAGAAGGCGAGTGGAACTACCTCCATTCACATCTTGGTGACCTGTCGGGCGTCCTCTATCTGCGGGTGCCGGAAAACATGGCGGCCGGTCTTCCCGAAAACGATAAGCGGTCACTCTCTCCTGGCGCGATCTCTTTCACAGAAGGTGTACCCGGGCCCTACCGGAAGTCGATTAAGACCTTTCATCCAAAAGTAGGTGACCTTTATCTCTTTCCTTCTGAACTCACCCATACGGTTTATCCCTTCTTCGGCCCTGAAGAGAGGCGTTCCCTCTCTTTCAATCTTCGGGTCATCAGTCAGAAGACATCTCGGTGAGTGTGAAGGATGTTTGGGGGCTCCCCCGAGACTCGAACTCGGACGTTGTTGCCAACGGTGGATTTTGAATCCACTGCGTCTACCATTCCGCCAGGAAGCCTTGAGAATCGATCTTAAGAATCAGAACAGAGGGTGTCAACGCTAGTAAGCGGAAAAAGGGAGATCAGGCAGCAATTGAAGTGACTTTTTCTGTTTTCTCTTCGGTTTTGAGGGAAGGTTCAAGCGCCTTCACCCAATTCGGATTGTGTCGCTTACTCCACAGAAACATATCGAAAGCAAAGTGAGTAAATGAAAGTGCGCCGATCAGACTGATCATGGGAACAAACAGGAGATCTTTTTCTCCAACAAACTCACGCCATGAGGATTCAAAGACTCCCATAGAGAAAGCTCCGACATAAACGGCAGCAATGAGCAATGAAAGTTTCAGACT
>JBJMLZ010000066.1:0-3718 GCA_045805035.1 Bacteriovoracaceae bacterium | reverse complement strand
CTCATTGATGGTCAGTACATTGATGAGGAAACCTGGCACTGGCCCGAGCATCTGAACTCACACGGCATTTCTTTTGAGTTTGAATGCGAGCAGGGAAAGTTTGACTGGAACAGAGCAAAGTTTGCGATGTCGACATGTCTTCATATGAAAAACTCGCTCGAGGATTTACACAAGTATCTCGTACTTCTTTACGGGCATGGTGTTCCTGGCCTGAATGAAATGAAGCAAATGTTCTTCGCGCATCTGGATTTTGACAAGCGTGTGTGGAACCAGTCTCTCGAACTGAGTGAGAAGTCTGATAATAAGGAATTCCAGAATTGGTTCAAGGAGCTTGAGAAAGAGGGATGGGCTTCGACCACTGAATATTTCAAAGATCAGGGCATGGCCTTTCATTTCACAAGACCCAAAGAGAAATCCGGCGATCTGGCAGAGCAATTCAACTCTCAACCGCGTCCTGATTTCTGGAAAGTCGCGATCAAACTTTCCAAACTTGATCCGGACGAAGTCGATGCGGACCAATTGAGTAACAGCATACAAGGCCAGATCGGAACTTCCGGTTTTGTTTTACCTTTCCGTTTTATTCCTGGGAAAGGTCTCCAGAAAAATATCATGACGATGAAAGAGTTTTTCGAGCTCACTTACCAGAAGTGGCCGGTGCTCCGAAACAAATCTCTGGACATGATCGTGTGGGACGGGAATGTTGAGGTGACGATTGAGAATGTCACTGCAGGAACAAAGCTTGAACGAAACTGCGTTCCGCTGTCGATTATTGTGCACGGAATGAGCGAGAAGACTCACGTCCTTCCTTGCCTGAAAACGATTCTTACTGCGGGATAATCTTTATCAGCTCTCCCACGACTGCTTTAATGTCGGACTCGTTGAAGTCATTCTTCGAGTGAAACTGCATCGCTCGCCCCACGACATTCATACCGATATAGGACAACTGGAGTCGCAAACTCGTGATGACGTTTGAGCCCGGGCCACCCGAATAAGTTCCGAGTGCGGCCGGTTTGCCGGTGAGATTCTCGCGCCAGTTTTTGGTACTGCGGCTGACCCACGCCAGAAAGTTGGTAAGCATCGGAGGAATGCCGCCATTGTATTCCGGCGCGATAAAGATAATTCCCTGTGACTCTTTAAGTCTTGTGAGTGAATCACCAAGAAGTTCAGCGGGAGAATGCTCTTTCTCAGCACGCGATGTGTAGAGCGGAAGATTCAGATCAATGAGCTTGATGAGACAGGCCTCATTGCCGGTGCCTTCAATCTCTTTTTTTATGTGATTGGCGAGCTCGAGATTTTTCTGTTCACTGGCGAGAATGATGGCGATTTTTTTCATAGTGAGATTATACAAAAAAGGGGCCTCTCCGGCCCCTTTCCTTTAAACGATAAAGTTAGAAAGTTCCTGCACAAGATTCTGTGACCGACCAACGAACTTTTCTTTCTCCTCAGGTGTCAGGCCTTCTGAAGAGAGGCTTGCAAGATCCTGAACGTACCAGGCGATCTTTTCGGCGAGCTCTTTCTTCTCGCCTTTTTCCCAGATCTTCAGTGCGTTCTTGACCAATGGATTTTGTGGATTCACCACGAGAGTTTTCTTGATCGGAAGCGCAAAGGCGGTGTTGCCCATCGACTTTGTCATCTCGCGGAACCGTTTCATTTGCTCATCTATTTTAAAGTACGCTGACGATGTGGAACCTTTGAGAGACTTCACGTCCACATCCAGAGTCGCCTTAGTGGAATCGTTCACGAGAACTTTTTCGAAGAACTCTTTTACCTTGATGTCATCTGCGGTGGTCTCTCCACTCTGGAGAAGATTCTCTACTTCGGTGTCGATGGAAACAAACTTGTATTCTTCTTCACCGATCTTTTTCATCTCCGCGTGCTGGGTGAAATGCGGATCGATGTAATTATCGATCTCAAGCACCTGGACGCCTTCGGCATGAAGCTGCTTACGAAGAGACTCATCCCCCGTGGTCTTATCAAAGGTGATGTATTTATTTTTGAGCTTTTCTTTGTACGTCTCCGGAATCGCCGCCTGATATTCCTCGAGGGTCACAAGCTTTCCATCCGTGTTGCGGAAGAGCGCAAACTTTCTCATCACTTCATCAAACTTCGTGTCCTGCATGCATCCGTATTTCACGAAGAGACCGATATCATCCCATACCTGGTTGTAGCGTTCGCGATCAGTATTGAAGAGCTTCTTCAGCGACTCCGCCACTTTCTTGATGATGTAGTTGGAGATTTTCTTCACGTTCGGATCGCCCTGGAGTGCCGAGCGCGAAACGTTAAGAGGAATGTCAACGGAGTCGATCGCCCCTTTCAGGAGTCCAAGAAAATCCGGAACAACGTTTTTCACGTTATCGGAAACGAACACTTGTTTTGAATAAAGCTTGATTCCATTTTCCTGCAGCGGCTTATTGCGGTTGAGCTTCGGGAAAAAGAGCACGCCCTGGAGAGTGAACGGATGATCCACATTCAGGTGAAGCCAGAAGAGCGGCTCTTCATCGTAAGGGAACATCTTCCGATAAAATTCTTTGTAGTCCTCATCCTTCAGTGTCGCGGGATCTTTCTTCCAGAGTGGGTGAGTTTCATTGATCTGTTCGCCTGCTTCGGCGTCTTCTGCGTTCTTGATCGTAATTTTGTACGGCATGAAATCGCAGTAGCGCGTGAGCGTCTCTTTCATTTTCCAGAGATCGAGGAACTCTTCGCCATCATTAGAAATAAAAAGGCGAATGGTCGTGCCGACTTCTTTTTTGTCTGATTCAGAGAACTCATAGTCCGTATCGCCGTGGCAGGTCCACTTCGTAGGAGCTGATCCCGGTGCCCACGAAAGTGATTCCACTTCCACTTTCTCTGCGACCATGAATGAAGAGTAAAAACCGAGACCGAACTTCCCGATGATGTCATTCTTCGTGTCGGTATTTCCCATCTCTTTCATTTTCTGCACGAATTCTTCCGCGCCGGAGAAAGCGAGCTGGGCAATGTACTTTTCCACTTCCTGCTCAGTCATCCCCACGCCGTTATCGGAAATCGTGATCAGGCGATTCGGTTTATCGACCACGATAGAGACCTGTCCCTCGGGCGTTTCATGGCCCTGGGCCCGGGCAAAGGTAGACCGCTTTGTGATGGCATCACAGGCGTTGGAGACCAGCTCCCGGATGAAAATATCGTGCTCTGAGTAGAGCCACTTCTTGATAATAGGAAAAATGTCATTGGTTTTAACTGATATCGAGCCCTTACGTATGCTCATAAACCCTCCAAAAAGGTAACGGTGTCATATTGTCGTCTATACAGAAGCCTAGAAATTCACCTAAAAGATAGGTACGAAGACACAGACGTCAAGGGCCTGATTTCATGAGTAACGAAAAAACTCCGCTCTTCATTCTAGCGACGGGCGGAACCATCGAAAAGATCTACGACGAGTTCGAAGGTAATCTTCAGAACCGCGATACGATTGTGAAGAATAAAATTCTTGAACGTCTTCGCCTTCCCTGGACCGAAATCACCGTCAAGCAAATCATGTCCAAAGACTCGCTCTTCATGGACGACAATGATCGTGAGTTCATCCTTCAATCGATCATCGCACATGAGCGCGGAAAAAATCCGATCGTGGTTCTTCACGGAACCGACACGATGGATCTCACTTCAAAGTACTGTCACGATAAGCATCCGGATGTTTCGGTGCCTGTCGTTTTCACCGGCGCGATGAAGCCTTTGGGCTTCG
>JBJMLZ010000065.1:0-9958 GCA_045805035.1 Bacteriovoracaceae bacterium | reverse complement strand
TTTCAGGTGAACGAAGAAATCAATGACGAGAAGAAATCCTGCGACGGTGATGCAACTGTCGGCGACATTGAACGCAGGAAAATGATTGGCCTCGTTCTTCCAGTAAAACATGAGAAAATCCACCACGTATCCGAGAGTGAAGCGATCAATGAGATTTCCCGTCGCACCGGCAAGAATGAGAGCATAGGCCAGTGACATATACATCGGCCCTTTCAGTGTCTTTACCAACATGTAAAAAATCCATCCGCAGAAAATGACCGGGAGAGCGAGGAAAAGAACCTGGCGAAAAAGGGGATGCCCATCAGCACCGAATCCAAAAGCGGCTCCGGTATTCTTCACATAAGCGAGTGAGAAAAAACCTTCGATGATAGTTTTGGTTTCGCCATAGTAAAAGGCCTGCTGAATAGCACCCTTAGTGAGCTGATCAATAATGATCAAGGCCGAAATCATGAGAGAGAGTCCCCAGAAACGTGCCATCAGGTACCGCTTGCAGTTGAAAGTTTTTTCTTCATCTTCTGTTGATGAAGAAAGTCATAGATCAATATAAAGGCCGCAATAGAAACGCAACTGTCCGCCACGTTAAAAACGTGAAAGTGATTTTCTTCGTTCTTCCAGTAAAACATGAACATATCCACAACGTATCCCAGGCGAAAGCGATCGATGAGATTTCCTGTTGCACCAGCAAGAATCAACGCATACGCAACTGAGTTATGAATCGGCCCGCTGATGGTTTTGTAAAACATGAAGGCAATCCAGAGACAAAACGCGACGGGAAGAAACAGGAAGAAAAGATGGTGCACGATCACATGTGATCCCTGGCCCATGCCGAAAGCAGCACCGGTATTTCTCACGTGCGCGAGATTGAAAAAACCATCGATGATTTTAACGGTGTCGCCATAGGGAATTGAATCGACGATCGCCGCTTTTGTAACCTGATCCACGAGAATAAGCACAATCGCGACGACCCCAAGGGCCCAAAAACGTTTCATCCTAGTAATAATCTTTTGGGTTGATCTCGTACTTCTCAATCTTTCTCAAAAGGGTCTTCTTCGGGATGTTTGCGTTGAGTGCAGTCTGGTTGATACGACCTTTATTGAGCTTCAATGCCTGAACAATGAACTCGCGCTCAAAAAGGTCTTTGGCTACTGCAAAGTCCAGCTTCCCGCCCTCACTCTTAGTGCCGAATGAGAAGTGAACGTCAGCTCCACCACCAGAAGATTTCGGAGCAGGCGCGTGTGAATGATCAAGTACAGAATTTTGAATGTCTTCAATGTCGATCACGCTGTCTTCCGCAACCTGGTTCTTACTCTCCGTTTTCTTCTGATCTTTGAATACGATTGAGGGAAGAGAGTTCACATGGATCATGTCAGAGGATTCCATGATAAAGCAGTGCTCGATAATGTTACGAAGCTCGCGGATGTTTCCCGGCCACGAATAGTTCGAAAGAACATCCATCGCTGCAGGCTCAGCACCTTTGACTTTCAGGTTATGAACGTTGTTGAAGTAAGCGATATAATGATTCACAAGGTGAGGGATATCTGTTTTTCTCTCACGCAGTGGTGGGAGATAGACGGGAAGAACATTCAGACGATAGAACAAGTCTTCGCGGAAAGTGCCTTCTTTGATCATTTCTTCAAACGGCTTGTGAGAAGCCGCGATGATACGAACATCGACTTTGATTTCGCGGTTCGAACCAACCGGAGTAAATGTTTTCTCCTGGAGAACGCGAAGAAGTTTCACCTGCATCGCGCCCGAGATATCACCAATTTCGTCGAGGAAGATCGTTCCCCCTTCCGCAAACTGGAACTTACCGATCTTTCTCTGGTCTGCACCGGTGAAGGCACCCTTCTCGTGACCGAAGAGTTCTGACTCAATAAGATTTTCCGGAATCGCGCCACAGTTAATCGTGACGAACTTTTCATCCTTTCTTGGTGAGTTGTAGTGAATCGCTTTCGCCACGAGTTCCTTACCCGTTCCGGATTCACCGCGGATAAGAACTGGAGTTACGACTTTGGCGAGCTTCGAAATAACATCGAAGACCTTTTTCATCGCATTTGATTCACCAACGAACTTGTCGTTTGAAGTTGCAGTCTCTCCAATTGAAAGCGTTGGAGAAGAGAAAGTCAGAGTTTCTACCATCGAACGAGCTTTCAAAGCACGCTTGATTAGGGCAACCAGGTTTTCAGAGCTGATTGGCTTTTCAAGATAGTTGTATGCGCCTTCCTTCACTGCTTTCACGGCGTCGGTGACGTTTGAGTAAGCAGTGAGGATGAGAACGATCACGGATGGATCATGTTTTTTGATTTCAGTGAGTGCCTGAATGCCATCCATCTCCGGCATGTTCACGTCCATCACCACAAGGTCGTACTTTTGTCCGTAAACTTTGTTCACGGCCTCTTTTCCGTTATCAGCAACGTCGACAACGAAGTGGTGATATTCCAGCGCCTGCTTTACGGACTGCTGGAGAACCTTGTCATCATCAACGACTAAAACCTTATGCTGCATAGAAACCCCTTATTCGTTCTTAAGCTTAATTATAAACGATGTTCCCTCTCCCGGTTGAGAGGTGGCAGTAATGACCCCGTTATGGAGCTCGATAAAATATTTTACCAGAAATAGGCCCAGTCCTGAGCCCTTAATGGAATGAGTGCTGTCATTCTTCACCCGATAGAATTTGTCGAAGATATGGGCGAGATCCTCCGGACCGATGCCGACTCCGTTGTCCCGGATCTCGACAAACACCCACTCGGCGTCGTCCCAGGTCTTTACGAAGACTGATTTCCCTTTCCCGGCGTACTTCAAAGCGTTCTCAATGAGATTGGAGATAACCCTGTTCATCAGTACGGTATCGACCTGGATCGGATAAAGCGGAGAAAGATCAGTTTCGATTTTCATCTGCTTGGCATTTGCTTCAAACTCAAGCTTCTCCATAATGCCTTCAATGATCTTGTTGATGTCCTTCGATTCCTTTCTCAGGGTCAGGTTCTGTGATTCAATTTTGGTGAGATCAAGAATCGAGTTGATGAAGCTGTTCAGGTCTTTGGTTGAGATCACGATGTTCTCAATCAGTTCGTTTTGTTCGGCGGTATTGGTTGCACCAAATTTCATCTTGAGAATATCGGCAATGCCCGAAATTTTAGCGACGGGAGTTTTTAAATCGTGACTCATGAGGGAGATGAAGTTTTGCTTCAGGTTATCTACCTGCTTCAGGAGTTTTGATTCTTCCTGGATCGCATATCGAGTCTGATACTCTTCGATCGCCCGGAAAGGCACCCAGATGTAGTAGACCACAAAAATCGAAAGTACGAGATGGGAAAGCTTGATCCACCAGCCGAGGAACATGAAAGCCGAATAGCTCGTGAGAAGAATGCCAATGATCAGTGCAATGGTGATCATGAGACCTTTCACTGGCTGCACGCGCGAGATAATAAAGGAAAGAATGATGGCAATGAGAACAGACGCAATCTGCGTCGTGAAATCTTTGACGTCATAAACCGTTTTCTCATTGGTAAAGGCCTCAATGATCTGCGCATGCACAGCAAGTTTCGGCGTGCGAATATTTTCTTTATCAAAGGGAGTGAGGACAAAATCACTGGAGTTCGAAAGATACTGCGGGCCAACCAGAACAACCTTGTCCTTGAAAAAACCTTTCGGATAATGACCAACCACGACCCGGTGAAAAGGAATCGTCTGAATCTCACTGTTCAGAGGGTTTCCGGAATACTTGAAGAGCGCAAAGTTCGCGTCAGCTTCCGAATTATAGTAATGACCTTTGTAAGCAGTGGCATCGATGATCGGTCTGCCGGTCATCGCCCGGTAAGTCTTTGCCGTCCAGAGATGAATGGAATCTTCGCCAGAGATATTCAGGATCGCGCGCCGGATGACTTCGTCCTTGGAAAAAATCAGCGAGTCTTTGTAGAGCTGTCCGAGATAGTAACCGGTATCGCGTAGTTCTTCCGGAGGAATGAGCTCCCCCATCGTATCGATCTCTGTCCCGAACTTAAATCGCCCTTTTCCTTGGGAGAAAGTCTTGATCGCATCCTGGAATTCTCCCTGATATCGGATTTCGACGTCAGAGTCTGGCTCTTGAAGTGAGACAAAGTAATCAATGATCGCCGGGCCATCTTTCATCAAACGACTCATGAGTCGCGTATGAGAAGCATAAGTGTACGGATATGTTTCACCGAGGAACTGATCGCTCTCTTCGTCGAGAGAAATAAGAACAATCGGCGTTTTCACTGTCTTCGAAGTGAAATCACTCTTGATCCAAAAATCGTAAAAAATAGATTCAAGCGGATGAAACGAATACTGGATAAGTATCAGAATGAAGGCGAGAGTCACCAGGAGAGGTGCGAACTTTCCAAACTCAATGGACTTGATCTTATTGAGCACGGTTTAGTCCCTCACTCGTGAAAAAGTAATCCCATTCATGAGGAAGAAATTCCATCGCAAGAATGTTCTGAAAGTGTCGGCTTTTGGAAACAGAAGCAAACTGCTGAAGCTTTCGCGAAGGAAGAGAGTAGATATTTTCCGGTGGACGAAGCTTCATCCCAAGCTTCATGAGAAGTTCTTTCTCCAGCGGATACTCAACGATAAACGATCCAAGTTTTTTAAAGTAGCCCTGGCCCAGAGTCATGCGGAATCCCAGATCGAGCACTGGGTGAAGAAGATAATTCAGAAGCCAGTCGAGAGATTCCTGCACATCTTTCACCGGAAAAATTCTTGCAATAAGACTCACGAGCGAATGAGAGATCCATGAACACGAACCAAGAAGAAACATCACTTTTGTTCGCTTCGGTGCCATCCCTTTTTTCACTTGCAGAAGAAGCTCAAAACAAATCGCATGCAACTCAGATTCACTCACGGAGTGGAGAAGATTTTTCGAAAGAATAATGCTCGTGTGTGATCTGTTCTGAAGCACAAATCCTCTTTCGATACTTCCGCTGTAGAAGTAGAGATGAGGCATAGGAACTGCAAGTTTGTAGGCTTCCTGAGAGGCGGTCTTGAAAAAGACCGGTTCATCCTGGCCTCTGACTTCCCTTGCCCCCAGATAAAAAAGGATGGCCTTGTCTGGATAACCCACCGTAATCACCACGGAAAGCAGCAGAAACGCCAAGGCAAAAGCCAATAACGCGCCGCTTAAGGTCACCCATAGAAACAACCCGGAAACAAGGGTCGCAAGGACGAGTATGAGGTTTACACGCATAGATTAAAAACTAAGTTTTTCAGAGAGTTTAATGGCATTTTACCATCTCACAAATCTTATTTGCATTACTTTATTACACCCTTAAGGCTTTCCATTGGACACGAACGGCACATGGGGCTATAAGGGCGCAACTCTTTTTCAAAGAAGAAAAGCGGGTGTTTTGCTAAGCAAAACAAGAGTGAAAAACATGGACAAGGAGTTTCTTCGTCAGATTGATCAGGCCAGTGAGTTATTGACTCAGGATCTGAAGGAAAAATTAGACGACGAAGTTCTCATCTGTGAATGCTTTTGTGTTAGTGTGCGCGACATTCGTGAAGCTTGTTCGGCAACGTCTGAGGTTGATCTTGGACTGCTGAAAAAAAAGTTCTCGATGGGTGAAGGGTGTCACAACTGCATGAAAGCAGCCAATGACTGGGTAAACAAGATTTTCTAGTTCAGTAAGAGGGAGATAATCATGGCTTTTGACCGCTTGTTGTTTGGTACTGCTGGTGTTCCTAACAGTACTGCAAAGAAAAACAATCCCGTTGAAGGTGTTAAGCGCATCCACGAGCTTGCCCTCGATTGTATGCAGCTTGAGTTCGCCCACGGCGTCCGCATGAAAGAGGAAGTTTCCTCTGCTCTTCGTAAGGTATCTTATGAGTTGGGGGTTCCGCTCACTTCTCACGGTCCTTACTACATTAACCTCAACGCTCGTGAGCAGGACAAGATCGACTCATCAGTTGAACGTATCATCCAGACTGCGAAGATCTCTGATCTTTGTGGTGCTGAATCGATGACCTTCCACGCTGCCTTCTACATGAAAGACTCTCCGTATGACGTCTTTGACCTTGTAGAAAAATCTCTCAACGTGATTGAAGAAAGACTTTCACGTCTTGATATTGAGATCGAGCTTCGTCCTGAACTGACTGGTAAGACTTCTCAGTTCGGTTCACTTGAAGAGCTCATCTCTCTTTCAAAGTCAGTGACAAGCTGTAAGCCTTGTATGGACTTCTCTCACCTCTACGCTCGTACGGGTACAGTGAATGACTACAAAGGGTTCTGTGAAACACTTGAGACGCTTAAGTCTGAACTCGGACCAAATTCTCTCAAAGAAATGCACATTCACATTTCTGGTATCAGCTCGAACTCGAAGGGTGACTTGAAACACCTCAACCTCGAGAAGTCGAAGTTCAACTGGAAGGACCTCATGAAGGCCCTGAAGGATATGGACTGTCGCGGATATGTGATCTGTAACTCGCCGAACCTCGAAGTGGACGCGGCGATGCTCAAGCAATACTACGTAGCTCTCTCAGGCTAAAAATAAGAAGGCCCCGAAAGGGCCTTTTTTATTTCAAGCTGATTTCAACCATTCTTGTGGATTCAATAAATCGTGAAGATGGCAATTCTGTTCCTGCGTGAGACCCACGAGATAACAGAATCCATCGGCGTGAATGATCACTACTTTTTCCAGCGGAAGTTTCCACGCACTTTTCATCACCGTAAAGAAGTTGTCCATGTCGTTGTCCTTATCGAGGACGCGATGATCACTTCCCACACAGGAGAACACTGACCAGTTCATCGGAACATCGAGATTTCCCATCGGCGTTTTGAAACGAAGAACTTGTGACTGTGGGATGAAAACACCCTTACAGAAATTGAGACCGTAATCACCAAGCTTTTGCTCGAGGCTCGAGAGTTTACCCTCACCGCGCTTTTGCAGCTCCAGTGTTTCGTCGACCAGGAATGAAAGGAAATTATCTTCGGTGGCCATGGTCCCTCCTGGACACTTATCGGCTCCCTTATTGAAGGGCATTAATAGCTTCGAGCCCCTCATGATATGTCTTGATGTTAGTCACGTCAGCAATAAACCATTTGCCCTCGACTTTGTTCAACTCGGCGATTTTCTTTACCTCCGAAGTAAAGGCCGCCTTATCGTTATGCTTAGTTTTGTAGCTGATGGCATAGGTGAGAAAACACGTATTTTCCTGACAGGATTTTGAAAGGACCTTAAAACTGTCGCGCTCGACATTGGTGAGATCAGCGAATTGTTTGAAGTCTTCGTCGGTCACATGCTCGAGATTCATCTTCATCTTGCCGGTGACTTTTTCAAGTATAGAAGTGCGCGTGACCACATTTCCGATTCGCATTTCAATAAATTCTTTGAGCGCACCTTCGGGACTTCTGTTGTTGTCCTCAAGGCATGAGAAAAGAAGAAAAAAAATTGAACACCAAATAATTCTCATCGCAACCTTTCCGGCTGAAAGCCAAGTTCATCGATTAGTTCGGTGAACTCAGACCAATTAAAAGACTCCAGACGTCTGGCAGTGTTCTCAAATTTTATCCCGACCCCATTAAAGTCCGGAGTCTCGGCAACTACTTCCCCTTCTTCCTCGAAACTGCGACCTTCGAAATTGATCTGCACCTTCACCCGGGAAGGAATTCTGGCGGGGCCATCGAGACGAATGAAGCAACCAGCATTGTCCCAGTTTGTAAGATGCCCGCTATGGCCTTTTTCTGAGGCTAAAACCGTGACGGTAATCTTTCTTAAGAGCGGAGAGAAAAGATCGTGAGAAGTGTAATTCGGATTGATGTTTGCGGCCGAGAGGTAATGGCCCATTAGCTGATAAAGGAAGTAGGAGATCACCGCATAGAAGAATGTCGCGATGACGATGATCTTATTGAACTCAATAAAGAGTCCTTCAATCACTTTGAAAGAAACCAGAAGAACTGAGAAGTTAAACGCGAAGACCGCCCACTTGTGATGTTTCCAGATGAGATAACAAGTAACTAAAAGTGGCGCTGCCACATACCAGAAGAGCTCAGCGCTTTTTCGCAGATACACGAGAGAAAAAGGAGAGAGTTGGTGGCGATAGGCATATTGGAGATAAAGAAAAAGAAAAGACAGACCAAGGTAAATAATGGTGTTGGTAATGAGTACGTCTTTCTTCCGGACTTTTAATTGTTCCACAAGTCTTTTGCCTTATAATGGTGATTATGAACCAAGTCCGCCTGGAAATCACTCCCATTTGCGTTTCGTGCGATGCTTGCCGGTTAATCTGTCCGGAGAATGCCATTATCACCAATGGTACTGAATACCATGTCGACGAATGGAGCTGTACTCTCTGCGGTCTTTGCGTCGAGGTTTGTCCCGTCGACTGCATCAAGGAAGTTACTAAGTAACTTTCTCTGAAAGCTCATTCCAATAAATTGTTTTCGCTTCAGCTTTTGCAGGCCACTTATCACCCATCACGATGACCGGGCCCTTCACCGCTCCTGCATCAAACGGAGTGAGATTGATCACGCCCGGATTTCTCGAGTGATAACCAAGTCCTTGCAGATCAATTTTCCAGGTCTTCATCGCTTTCTCATTCACAAGAAAACGCAGAAAAGGATGAGTGGACTGAACTCTGTAGGTGGAAAGAATCTGGTGCATGGACTCCCAGTATCTCTTCACGGTTCCGAAATCCCAGTAATCGATGTTCTCAAGAAGAATTGCGGTGATTTCTTTTTTCTCGTAAGGACAAACGGAATCGAAGAACTTCGATACCCCGGGAACTTTATCAAGCTGGGCGAGATCGATAACAGAAATGCCAGTATATGTTTCGACCGTTTTTCCCTGAGGAAGATCTTTATTCTTGGTAATCCCGGTGATGACTCTTTTCGGATTAATCTCAAGTGCGTTGTAACCAAGTGAAGAGTTCACCCAGTAACTGAAAAGAACAGCGGCCTTTTTCTTGTGCGGCTCAAGGATTCTCGCGAGATCTTCCGACTTGATATAAAAAAATTGATCAGCGTTCAGCACAAGAAGTTTACCCTTGTACTTGATCTCAGCTTGCGCGGCGAGATTATGAACGGCACCGCCAATGTCGAGAATCTCAGGCTTCTCCCAAAGAAATTTCACGTCTTCGAATGCGGATCTGGTTTTACAAAATTTTTCGATCTCTTCACCCATGTAGTGAAGATTGATGTAGATGTTCTTGATGCCGAGGGATCGTGCGTACTGCACCTGAAGTTCAAGGAGAGATTTTTCAAAGACCGGCCAGAGAACCTTCGGAAGTTTTTGTCCGATGGCACCCATGCGGGTTCCAAATCCTGCGGCAAGAATAAGGCAATGATCAATTTGCATAATAGTGGCTGAAAAGTTTTTTGCGAATGTCGTCGTACTTAGGATTGTCCATCATGATCTTCCGTATTTTTTCCATCGCAAAGCCGATGTACTTCAGATAACGATCGTCTTTTCTCCAGTTATAAATGTAGCAGAAGCTTCCCACTGCCTTGTACACACGCTGGATGAGCATGTCTTCATAGAAAGACGAGAACTCTTCCCAGCTTTTCTGGCCGTGAATATTCGCAGGAAGGTTATCGAAATAGTAGCGCTTGAGCTTCTGGCGATTTTCTTCATTGAGGTCGTAGTAACAATCCTCAAGAATGGAAACGAGGTCATACTGAGGAATCCCCCAGCGGGCGTCCTGGAAATCAATGAACGTGTAATGATTATCCTTCACCATGATGTTCCGGGAGTGGAAGTCACGATGAGTGATCACCATCTTCTGGCTCGCCAGGCGCTTCATGATCGGATCGAAAAGGGCCTCAAGCTCCGAGATGAAATTCTCATCCTGAAACTTGTTGAAGAAGTTTAGGAAGTATTTGAAGGTGAAACGCGTCTCATCCATAAATTTCTGGTGATCAAATTTCAGCTGGAAGAGATTCGGATTATTCACTTTACTGGCCGGAATTGTGTGAAGCTCAAGGAGCTGATCGATGATCTTCTTA
>JBJMLZ010000064.1:0-13943 GCA_045805035.1 Bacteriovoracaceae bacterium | reverse complement strand
GTGAGCGCACCCGACGGTTCATCGAGCATGATGAGAGCGAGAAGTGATGAAGGTGTAATCGGCATGTTTTTGCCGACGGCGCGGAAACATTCAAAGGCAAGATTCTGAGTCGCAAGTTTCAGATCACCGGTGAAGCCGTTCACTTCGATTCCTTCACCGAAATGAAGGTGAATAGTGCCGAGACGTTTATTGAAAAGCTTGAAGAGTTTAAAGAGCTGCGCACCCGACTCAGGAACTTTTTTTCCACCGCCAAGTTCGCGCGCGTGAGCTTTTTCTTCCGGAACGTGCTCGTGGGCAACTGACACCGGAATGAAAAGTAATGGCTTCACGTCATGAAGCTGTGAATGCGTTTCGAGAAGCATCTGGAAGAGACCGTACTTCGGCTTCAGGAGTTTTCCGGTTCTTGTTCTCCCCCCTTCGAAGAAGAATTCAACCACCTGGTCAGTTTTCAGAAGGTAATAAACGTAAGCTTCAAACGTGAGCTTATAAAGATGATCGGAGGTGAATGAGCGGCGAATGAAAAAGGCGCCGGACTTTCCGAAGAACTGTCCCATCGGGAAAACGTTGAGGTTAATTCCCGCTGCCACTCTCAGAACCACATTAAAATTTTTGAAGACTGAATAGGAAAGCGCCACATAGTCAGCGTGCGATTGGTGATTCGGCACGAGGATCACGTGATATTTTTCACGAAGAGCGTGGAAATCAGTGTTCGGAGGAACTTCGAGATTCACTCCATCATAGAGACGACTGAAGGTCGTATCAATGACCTTCACCGCACTTGCGAGCACTGTCTGCGAGAAATCGCCGTGAATTTCTTTGAAGAGTTTTTTTATTTTGCCGAGGTCTTCAGGTTTTTGTTGAAGACGCTCGGCGAGTTTCGGGTAAGTGAGTACTACTTCGAGAGCGTTGTCGGCCATGCCATCCTAGAGGTTAAGTCCGTGCGGTTTGGACTCTATCATACCAGAGGAAGTCATCTCCATGAAACGGCCATTCTTGTTGATTTCAGCAATGGTGTTCGCATTGAGGTACGTCATACCTGAGCGTATGCCTCCGCACAATTCGTGCACGATATTTTCGACTGAGCCCTTACACGGAACCCAACGTGCCTCACCTTCTGCCGCCATTCCTTTCGGAAGTTCGCCGCGCCATGAAACCTGCGCATCTTTTGAGGCCATCCCACGATAGCGCTTTCTTCCACCTTCGATTTCACCCGGAGTTTCCAGACACCCGGAAAGCATTGAACCAAGCATCACCGTCTGAGCACCAGCTGCGAAAGCTTTCACAATGTCCCCGGAAGTTTTGATGCCGCCGTCAGCGATCACCGGCACGCCGGATTTTTCTGCTTCCAGCACACACATCGCGACCGCTGTGAGTTGCGGAACACCACAACCAGTGATGATACGAGTGGTACACATGGAACCTGGACCGATCCCGACTTTTACGGAGTCAGCGCCGGCATCGATCAAGCGGCGAACGCCATCGGGCATGGCCGTGTTACCCGCGATGACGTCGATCTTTGGATATTTCTTTTTCACGTACTGAAGAACTTCAATCATCATCACCGAGTCACCGTGAGCGATGTCGATGGTGAAGATGTCCACACCCGCATCTGCGAGAAGATCCGCACGTCTCATGCCTTCTTCTTTCACACCAATCGAAGCTGCAACCGGAAGACCCAATGGTTTAATTTTTTCGCGCATAAGTTTTACTTCCGCGATTTGTTCTTCCGGAGTCATAAAGCGGTGAAGAATCCCAAGGCCTCCGAGCTCGGCCATCTTGATTGCCATCGCTGAACCCGTAACCGTGTCCATGTTGGCGGAGATGATCGGCGTTTTCAGTGCCCAGTTTTTTGTGACTTTGGATTCGAGGTTCGGAGCGCGACGGGAGTTCATCTCTGAGTGCTTAGGCATCAGGAGAACGTCATCAAAGGTCAGACCCTTGTTACGTTCCAAAATTTCGCGCGCTGAGAAGATTAATCCCATATGATCCCCTGTTGAATGTTAGGTGTACGCCCTATCATGCCAAAATCAGAACCATCTGAGAACACAGGAAAAAGGCTTCTAAGTCCTTGGATAAACTGATCACTTTTTGGTCACCCCGGGAGAATTTTTCAACACGCCCCCAAGGGATCAAAGACTTAGAGGAAAATGAGCTCATGAAATTTTCGTCGGTTTTATTTCTTCTTCTTTGTGCCGCCTGTCTGGAGACTCCAAAGTCACCGAAGAATGACCAATGTTTTGATCCGAGCGGAAATAACATCACCTGCGAAGCCTTTACTGCGGATCTCAGAGCATCTGATCTCACTGTCCCGGTTACTCATGATGATAGCGGATTCACGCTTGGCTCTTTTCCGATGCCGGCACGAGATGAAAATTTCCAGTGCGGGATTACGCCCGTGCCTTTCAAGAACTATTCCTACGAACTCGCAGATGATCACCTGGTGATTGATACGGACGGGATTAAAGTGGTCTTCGCCAAAGACGACAGACGTCCGGACAGACTTCAGGGATTGTGGATTGCCATTTCAACATCCGATCGCCGCCTCAAGGCCCAATCCATCCAGTTCATTGGGACCACTCAAGCTGTCATTCATTCTCTCTGCAAATAAAAAAAGGCCCCGGTTTCCCGGGGCCTTCACTTTCAATTCAATTTCTAGCTGATTAACAGATGTTGAGAGCTGTGACGAGGAGAAGAGCGGCAGCAACTGCACCTTCAATCATCCCTTCCTTGTGCTTGTCAGCTTCCTGTTCTTCAAGCTGGCGCTCCTGCTCATCCATATAGGCAATGTCAGCACGTCTTGATGTCACGAGGTAGCTTCCTTCAGAAACACCTTCGCCGAGAAGAATGTCGATCTCTTCCTGTTCCTGAACGCGGGCAAGCTTGATGTCGTTACGCTTATTCTTGTTTGAGTAAGTGATATTCACGATGGCGAGGATACCAACAACGAAGGCACCCGTACCAGCGATGAACCCGGTAATCCCATCATCATTAAGCATACAAGTTCTGAAGTTAGAACCCTGGTTCTGAGTATTGAGGACAAGTTTCGCCGCTTCTTCCGGAGAGAGATTCTTGTTGTTCATCTGGGCCGCATTGGCAAGGAAGGCCTTGGCCTCAGCAGGATTCATGTCAGAGATCGCGTAAGCAACAAGATCATCATTAGAGATGTTGTTCTCTTTGATCGCAAGAGAGGCTTCAGTAAAGGCCTTCACCTGACCTTCCGCTTTCTCCATTGTCATGGAGTACTTGGCGAAAATATCAGCGATGAGTTCCTGCTTATTCGACGACTGAGACTTCTCAGCGGCGAAAGCAGAGGTTGTGCCACTGACAGTGAACACGTTTAAGACAAAGGCAAAGGAGCAGAGGTTGGCTATAAACTTTTTCATAGGTTTCTCCTGAAAAGGTCTCGGGTTTTCGTTTTTGATGCGGCGTATAAATACACCATTTAAGAAATTTTTAAGGGAGAAAATGACAACTATGAAAAAATGACAATCTAGATCCCGGCCCGAATTGACTCATCCGTGATGATCAGCCTTATCCGGCGGCCATTTGAACCTGTGTAAAGGACTGAAGAGGATTTAATCAGTGAAGGAATGAGGTCGTCCTTGATGGGCTTATCGGCGTAAGTGACATGGTTTCTTGCCTCAAAGACAAGCCGGTCGGCAGCTTCTTTCCCCAGCCCCTCTTTTTCAAAGCGCTGACGGAGATTCCATAAGAATGAGAAAACAAAATTGGCGTGAGCAGCGCGATTCGTTTCAAGGAGTGAGTTGTATCTTATTTTCTTATCACCATTGTAGGGTGAAATGTTTTTCGCCCACTCGCCGGTTTTGGCAGCAATCTTAGCGCTGTTATTAATCACTGCCGCAAAGTAGTTGGCCACACCTTCATTGAGCGGAGTCGACTTCCTCACCGAAATGGCATCGGAAAGAGCGACGTGGGTGAACTCGTGATACGAAACTTCCGGAATCATCGCCGTATCAAGATAGGTCTCTGACTTGAAAGGTTTTGAAACAAGCATCATGACGTCCGGGAGAAACTCCGCGACTCCTAAAGTGATAAGGACTTTAGTAATCTGCCCGGCGTAGTCGACACCTGAGAGTCCTTCAGCGTAAGCAATCTGCTGCACGAGCTGCTCACTCTCCTGGTCAATCATGGCGCCGGTGATAGAGGAATCAAAGCCACTCTCATTGAGCGCCTTCCCTGCTCTGAACATGACATTATCAATTTTCTGTTTCTCAGCAGGACGGAACCAGATCTCAGTGTCCCAGGGTTCAACGCCGGAACGTTTTCTATTGCCGCTTCCGGGAATGGTCACGGCATTGTTTGTTTCGGACATCTTCGACTCAGGAATGAAGTGGTAGAACTCGTTATAAGGCTTGTCCATACCGATGCGGACAATCATCTTCTGATTATTTTCCAGATAAGTTGCCCCAAGTGTCTCGACGAAATATTTTCGCGCGATCTCGAGGTGGTAAAGAACGGTCGTCGCGCGAAGTTTGTCCGCAGCACTGATTTTATCTGAGTTCAGTTCGAGCGTGGATTTTTCCGTGGCAAGATGAACCACAAAGTGTTCGCTTTCTGCTTGAGCTCCAATAACAACTTGTGAATCTTCAATGTCGGCCTTCACAAGATGTTTTTTCGAGTCGCGAAGATTCACTTCAAGGGCAAAAGCGTTCTGGAGAATCATGAAAATGAAGAGAATTGTTTTCATCTTTTTCTCTCCGGTGCTTCGAAGAGGAAGGAGTCTTCATCGACTTTCTCGCCGGAATTCTTCATTTCCACATAGGTATTGTAAATGATCATCGGGATCAGAACATACGGCGCGGTCACCGGATTTGAGGACAAGGCAGTAATCGAAAGCTGCCCCACAAAGCCCAGTGCTTTTCTGATAAACGGAACTTCCGGAAGATAGAAGTCCTTGTTGTTCACGATGAGGGAAAGTTCTTCACGAGCGATGATGCCTGACTCGAAAGCGGCAATGATGAGATCGATATCACGGATGGATTTTCCGATTTCGCGCTCGAGCTCGATTTTTTTCATGCGCATGAGGCGAAGGGCGAGGCGATATTGCTCAGTTTGTGAATGCTCGAGTACCAGTGGCGCGCTTCCGTCGCGAAATTTTATCGTCGTGAATGTTTCTTCCGCGTCCATCACCCGAAGGGTGAAAGACATGAGTTGCGCCCGCGCGCGGATTTCATTTGGACGGTAATTGTAAATCAAATGTTCACGGGCAGTGAGACCGGTGAGATCACCGGACTTGAACTTGAAATGTTTGAGCGGGAAGACAGGAAGGTCAGTCGCTTGTCCACTCGCTTCACCCTCTCTTGCCAATTCTTCAAAGAAAGACTGGAGAGATTTTTTAGCGATGACGTAATCTTTAAGCTTCAAAAGTTTCGTTGCCGGAACAGTTTCATTCTCTGCCGGATATGTTTTCCGGATATGCTCAAGCATGAGGCGATGAAAAGCATCATCAATCGATTGATCGGCGCGAAGGGAATCGATGAGAGAAAGAAGCCACGAACGCATGACTTCAGAGGAAACTTGTTTTTGTTTTAATCGCGAGAAGATGAGGTGCTCAAATGGCGCACGGATCTCTTCGATTTCAGTTTTACTCGCGGATTCTTCGAGTAGGACGTGGGCCTCATCCAAAAGTCCGGCCCCGAGTTTCTTAAGCTTCTTCTGGGCAGTCGCTGCTTCAGTCGCGGTTACGTAATTGGAAATCCCTTCGCGGAAGGGCGCAAAGACGTTCTCCGAGGCCAGGGCGGCCTCCATAGACACCAGGAGAAGGATAAAGACAAAGAGTCTCATACAGACGTTAAAAGCAAGGCCCATGCCGGCCGGAGGGCCTTATACGCATAAAGAGGACCTTGCCTCTGAACAGGTGTCGATTTTTTTTACACTTGGGTTAGAATTCAGAGATGACCACTGAATCTCTCGTTTCGATTTTTCTCCCGGTTTCCCTGGGGATCATCATGCTCGGCTTCGGGCTTTCTCTCACCACGGATGATTTCCGGCGCGTCCTGAAATACCCGAAGAGTGTTCTCGTGGGGCTTCTCTGCCAGATGATTCTTCTCCCGATGTTTGCCTTCGCGATCTGCTATGTCTTTCGGCTCTCTCCACAACTTTCCATCGGTCTCATGATCCTTGCTTCAAGTCCGGGAGGAGTGGCGGCGAATATTTTCTCGCATCTTTCTCACGGAGATGTGGCACTCAACCTCACACTGACTGCGATCAATTGTGTCCTGGCCGCCTTCACGGTTCCGCTCGTCGTGAATCTCTCGATCGCGCACTTTGGTGGTGAAGACGTGATTGGCCTTCAATTCCGGAAGACCATCGAAGTGTTTCTCATCGTCCTCGTGCCCGTGGCGATCGGGATGCTCGTAAGAAAATCCAGACCGGAGTTTTCCGTGAAGGCAGATAAACCGGTGAGGATTTTTTCCATGCTGGTTCTCGCGATGATTTCACTCGTCGCGATCGTGAAAGAAAAAGAACGCCTCGTGAGTTCAATGAGTGATGTGGGGCCCGCCATGGTGATCTTCAACGTCGGATCTATGGGACTTGGTTATTACGTAGCGAAAGCTTTCCGACTCAATATGAGAGAGGCCACTGCCATCACGATGGAGGTCGGCATTCACAAGTCCGCGCTTGCTTTCTACATCACGATCACGCTTCTGAAGTCCTTTGACCTTGCGATTCCTGCGGCGGTCTACTCCATCGTGATGTTTTTCACGGCCGGGATTTTCAGCGCTTACCTCGCCCGGAAAAATTTACACGGTCGATTATAGGCAGGCCTAAGAAATTCTGTTGCCACACCCCCCTCCTCGTGGGAAAAATCCGCCACTTTGCTCTAGGAGGAACTATGTTCTCAACTCGAATTGTACTTCCGTTGGTTTTCGTACTCACCTCTACGCTTGCGTGGTCCAAAGATCTTTCGATCAATGGCCCGGAAACAATTGGTGTCGTGCCTGAAAAACCATTTTTGTTCCTTGTGCCGGCAACTGGTGAAGGTCAGATTACATATTCCGCAAAGGGTCTCCCGCAGGGCCTCGAGCTTGATACCAAAACCGGAATCGTGAAAGGCATGACTGCTGCTCAGGGCGAGTTCAACGTTGAGCTTACTGTGACCGATTCGAAAAATTCTGTGACGAAGACCGTGAAGCTCGTGAGTAATCCGAAAGCTCTTGCCCTCACTCCACCGATGGGTTGGAACCCTTGGTACGTTTGGGGTTGTACAATTAATGACCAGAAAATCCGCGACGCCGCTGATCTTCTCGTATCGACCGGACTCGCTGCCGTCGGATACAACTACATTAACCTCGATGATTGCTGGCAGGGAAAAAGAGACGCAGACGGAAACATGGTTCCGAATGAAAAATTCCCGGACATGAAAGCACTCGCGGATTATGTTCACTCCAAAGGCCTTCGCATTGGTATGTACACCGGTCCCGGGAAAACAACTTGTGGTGGATACCAGGCAACGGAAGATCTCGATTACGAGAGTGGTGTTTCTTATCTTGAAAGAGACGTCCAGCTTTACGCGAAATGGGGCTTTGACTTCATCAAATACGACTACTGTATTTTCCCGCGCGATCCTAAGGTTGATCAGTACTACAAATCAAAACAGCCTGCGCTCTATCAGCGCATGACTGATGCTCTCGCCGCTTCTTCGCGTGCGATGGTTCACATGATCTGCCAATACGGGAAGAACGATGTGTGGAACTGGGCCGCTGCGGTTGGCGGTAACATGTGGCGTACCAACGACGACCTTGCTGACACGTGGCCGGCGATCCTTCGTAACGGTTTCGGGAACATCAAATATTCTACGTACGCAAGCCCTGGTCACTGGAACGATCTTGATATGCTCATGATCGGTAAAGCGAACTGGCCGATGAAACTCGGTCAGTACGACATCCCGGGAACTGAGCCGCGTCCAACTCAGCTCACAAAAGACGAGCAGCTCACGCACATGACTCTCTGGAGTATGATGGCCTCTCCGATGCTCTTCTCTTCTGACCTCACTCAACTTGATCCGTGGACACTTTCGCTTCTTACTAATACAGACATGATCAGCGTGAACCAGGACTCGCTTGGTGCTCCGGTTGAAAAAATCTGGGACGGTGACAAGATTGTTCTGAAGCGTCCGCTTGCAGATGGAAGAATCGCAGTAGCAATGTTCAACCTGAATCCGACAGAACATAACCTTGCTTTCGACGACATCATGCTCGGGGTGAAAGGCAAGACCTATACTGTGAAAAACGTCTGGACGGGTGAAGTCACTCGCGGCGTCTGGAAAGTGAACGTTCCGGTTCCTGCTCACGGAACCTGGTTCGGGATTCTTACTCTTAACTAAGTTCAAAAAAAAGCCCCGCGGAAGCGGGGCTTTTTTTTATCTAAAATGATTCTTCGATTTCTTCGAGAGTCTTACCCTTCGTCTCCGGTAGTCGTTGGTACGTGAACGCAAATCCGAGCGCGCAAATTCCTGCGTAGATCCAGAAAGTTCCCGCGGCCCCCAACGCCTTATTCATGATCGGAAATGTGTACGTCAGAACGAAACACGCTACCCATAAAGCTCCGACCGCAATTGACATCGCGACTCCGCGAATGCGGTTCGGGAAAATTTCGGAGATCACCACCCAAACGACAGGTGCAAGCGAAACGCCGTAACAAGCAATCGCAAGTAAAACGAGAATGAGAACCGCGATGCCGGTTACGTGGTAGTGATAACAAGCGCCGAGGATGACATACACAACTGCCAGAGCGGCCGATCCCCAAAGCATAAGCGCGCGACGACCGAGTTTATCGACGAGAGCGAGAGCTGCGATAGTAGCGGCAACGTTTACGATCCCCGTGATGACAATGTTAAAGAGAATGCCGGACACTGAGTAACCCGCGCTGGCGAAAATTTCTTCGGCGTAGTTAAAGATGACGTTGATCCCGCACCACTGCTGGAAAACGGCGAGCGCGATACCAATCACGAGAGCGTTTTTTACTTTTGGCTCTTTGAGCGCAGACCAGTTCACGGAATCGTCACCAGAATGAATGGTGGATTCAACGTCTTTCAGTACGTGATCTGCGTGATCACCAAAAATTTTTCCAAGAATCTTTCTCGCCTCTTCTTTCCTTCCTTTTTTAGCGAGCCATCTTGGACTCTCCGGAATAAAGAGCGCACTTGCAAAGAAAAGCACTGAAGGAACTGCGGTCACCGCAAACATCCAGCGCCAACCCGTCTGGCCGTTCCAGGAATTAAGAATCTGATCCGCGGTGGCACCCTCCGGTACCGGTTCAGCGATGAGGTAGTTCACGATCTGCGCGAGAAGAATTCCGATCACCACCGTGAACTGGTTGAGTGATACGAGTCTTCCGCGAACTTTGGCGGGAGAAACTTCGGCGATGTAGAGCGGAGAAAGACCAGACGCTAGACCGATCGCAAGTCCACCCACGATTCGCCAGAAAATAAAAAAGTTATACGAAGGCGCGTAGCCAGTAGCAATGGAAGAAACGCCGAAGAGAAACGCAGAGAGGATGAGAAGATATTTTCTTCCCCAGCGATCGGAAGCCGGGCCGGCAATCAAAGCGCCAAAGAGACATCCAATCAGCGCACAACTCATCGCCCACCCTTGAGCAGCAGGATCCATAAGAGAGAAAAACTTTTCGTAGAACGGTTTAGCGCCACCGATCACGACGAAGTCATAACCAAAGAGGAGTCCGCCGAAAGCAGCGACGACGGAAATCATCCAGACGTAGCCCTTGTTGTAGCGGTCACTGTCGAGGGCACCTGCGGCGCCGGAGTTCGTGATCATTTTGTTTTCCTTGTCTCGGTTGTTTCACGGAGGAAGTCTGCTGCTAATGCATGTGAAGGGTCGCGCTTCAGAACGTCTTTCAGAATTTTCACACCCGCAGATTTTTTTCCAAGTCCAAGGTTGGCGAGTGCCTGGATGAAACGAGCACTGGTCACCTGACGGAACTGGAGATCATCGTTAAAGAGAAGCATATCCGGAAGCGAAGTCGCAAAATAATCGATCTTCGCTTTTGCCTTCTCGAGTTTCTTCGCGTGCGTGATCATGTCCTTGAAAATTTTCTGTGCTTCTTTTTTCTTCCCGAGTTTCATGAGAGAGCTTGCGGTGAAGTAAGTCATCTCCGAGAAACTCATGACACTCATGTTCTGGAAGTCACCTTTGTGACCGCCGGCGATGGACCAATGTTTTTTTGCCTCAACTTTATCGCCCATCGCTTCGAGCGCCTCCCCCAGCCAGTAGTGAATGTCACTCTGATTTGCGAGGAGGTGCTTCGCCTCTCCGAGATTCACCGGCGAAGTAAGTGCCATCGCAAAATGTTCTTTCGCGCGGGCAGCATCGCCCTCGTTGAGTGCTTTTCTTCCGAGAGAAAGATGCGAACGAACGTGCTGGCCAAGGGCCGCGCCTTCTCCCCCTTCCCACGGCTGGAACCATCTGGTGCTCACGAGCTCGAGCGCTTTCTGAGACTGGCCGGTTTGATTGAGGAGTGCGCAGAGTTCAACCGTCAGACCATCCCACTGCTTAACGAGATCGACGTGCTTTTCGAGCTCCTTCAGTCGTTTGACGGGAGCTTCACCCATGCGTTTCCACAATTGGTCGCGTTCATAAAGAATGCGGGGTTCATTCGGCGCGAGCTTAAAGGCCTTATCGAATGCCGCCATGGACTTCGCGGGTTTATTCCGAACGTTGAAGTAACCAATGCCGAGGTTTCTCCACACGATCGCGAAATTCGCATCACGCTTCACGCTCTCTTCCCACTTCTGCACACCCTCTTCAAAACGGTCTTTGTCGTAGAGGAGGTTCCCGAGATAGTAAGGGGCCTTCGCGTCTTTTTTGTTCGCGAGGATCGCGTACTCAAGAACCGCGATTTCCTCGAGGCGCGAGGGGAAACAATAATCCGAAGGCGCTTTTGCTGCGAGTTCGAGCTCGGCGAGTGCAGATTTTCCATCACCAGTTTTTGAGTAAAGCCACGCGAGATAATAATGAACAAGCGGCTCGGTTCCGGATTGAGGATCAATATCGGTTTTCTTCAGAAGCTCAATGGCTTCTGCGTAGAATCCTGCGCGGAAGAAATCGATCGCCATGTCGATACAGGTTTGCGTATCGCAATTCGGTTTGATGGCAGAGATATATTTCGCCCAGCTGTCGAGTGGATCAAGGGCCAGGGTTTCAGCGAGAAGTTTTTTCGCTTCTTCCTCACGTCCCAGTTTTTTGAGCACAAGTGCTTTGAGATCACGCGCGCGAAGATTATCAGTATTCACCCGAAGTGAGCGGTTCAGATGATCGAGCGCTGACTCGTAATCCCCATTCTTACAATCAAGCTCGGCCACTGCATGATAAGCAGCGGATTGCCAGGCGTAGTTCCACGTTGATTTGTAGAAGGCATCGTACGCTTCCTTATCTTTTCCGAGGAAACGGAGTGCGAGACCAAGATTGTAGTAAGGCTCGCCATCGTATGGATTCGGATTGAGCTTCGTGAGTCTCGTCACTGCAGTCTGAAAATACGCACGTGCTTTTTCAAACTCGCCTCTTCTCAGAGAGCGAAGACCGAGACCATTGTTACAGCGGACGTCAGAAGGATCGCGCTTCAGGGCCTCGAGCCAATAGAGCTCGGGTTTTCTTGTAGCGTGACGGTACTGATCGAGATGAAGGCCAGTGAGATAAAGCTCATCCGAAGATTTGATATCAGCAGGCGCGATTGGTTCCTGTGCTGGTTCCGGGAGTTCACGCTTCGGAAGTTTCTTCGGTATATACGAAATAATTTCTTTTCCGTCTTTGGTGAGAACGCGGACACCAGTTCCGCCAGAGTGATTTGTGGTGAAAGCAGACTTAGGTGAAAGATCGTGTGTCCACGTCTGAATGACCTTGTCGTTTTTCAGAAGCTCGATCTTTGCGCCATCAAAAATTTCCGTCGCGGCAACTCCAAGTTTGTCATTCGAGAACGAGACTGCCGCTTTCGTATTCGCCTGCTGAGCGGCCCCGATATCACGAATCGGATACCAGAACTGGCTCCAGGTCTTCGTCTCTCCGGGCTGAAGGAAAGAAAAGTCCGGTTGGTTATCTGTATAAACACCCGCCATGATTTCAATGTAAGGCCCGTCCGTGTCAGTGAGATTTCTGTCCCACGCATAACCGAACTCGTGGTTCCCCCACGTCCATTGTTTTTTACCCGGAGAGATGTGGTGGTTCGCTACGTGAACAACACCTGCGTGTTTGTGATGATCATAGCCGCCGAAGAAATCTTCCTCAGAGCCTACGCACATGTAGGAAGTCGGCACCGGTATATTCGCGTACCAGGTGAGGTCATTCGGTTTATATCCCGAAGGAACAAACTGCGAAGGCATTTCATTTTCCGGCACACCTTTCTTCGCGCGCTCACCGTAGTTCACCCCGTAATACGAATCTTCGCAGAATGGATAGAGCGAGGTCGCGCGTTTGGCGTGATCAGCAACACAGTAAACATCCGACGGAAAGAATGATTGATAACCTTCATGCACACGAGTCGCGACGTTGGCCCACCAGAGGAAAGTCTGCACTTGCGGCGTGCGGTTGTACGCGCGCACTTTTAATTCAAGAACGGATTTTCCCGGACGAAGGCAAATGCCATGCATGCCTTTCATGCGGTTCATCGGGTCGTGATCAGAGAACCAGATGGTTTTTGATCCATCATCATGCGCTTCAATGGAAACATTCACCGGCATGAATGTTGCCGGACGATGATGCTGAGGCCAGTTGAATTCAACGCCGCCTGAGGCCCAAGGCCCCGCAAGACCCACGAGTGCGGGCTTGATCACATTCTGGCGGTAGAAAAAATCATACTGATTTGTTTTATCGAAACCAATGTGAATGCGGCCGCCGATCTCAGGCAGAACCATGATGTGAAGAAATTCGTTTTCAATGTGAACCGCTTTCCATTTTCTCGGCGTCGGTTTGTTCGCGATGGCATTGTAAACCGGAAGCGGATAAACTTTTCCTGAGCTCCCCTGGTACACGCGCTTATCAAGAAACATCGGATGCTTGTCCGGTGGCATGGGTTCGTAGGTGGGAATTTCCACGAGGTCTTCGCGGACCTCGACTTCCGGTCTGGCCATGAGAGCGTTCCTTTATGTAAGTTAGGAAATAAAACGATAACGAAATCGGTGCAGAATGTTGAGAAAATACGTATTAAAAAACGGGTCTCTTGAGGTCCATTTTCAGAACTTTGGTGGCGTCGTCACGGAGATCCTTGATAAGGGCATAAATCTCCTTGTGGGCAGTGAGAAAGACTATGCGGGTGCGATTATCGGACGCTTCGCCAACCGCATCAGTGGATCATCTTATACGATCAACGGAAATCGTTACGAGCTTTTTGCCAATGACGGGATGAACACCCTTCACGGCGGGAAAGTGGGCCTGGATAAAGTCGTGTGGGATGTAACCCAAATAGAACAGAACAAAAAGTATCGTCTCACTCACCTCTCGCCTGACGGAACTGAGGGGCATCCGGGAAATTTATCGATCAATGTGACTTACTCTCTAACTGACGAAAATGAATTCGTGATTGAGTACGAAGCAACAACAGATAAAGTTACGCACATCAATCTCACTCATCACTGCTACTTCAATCTCTCCGGAAATCCGGGATCAACGATCCTTGATCACGAGCTCGAGATTGCCGCTGACAAATACACGGAAGCGGATCCTATTACCTACATCCCAACCGGAAATATTCTTCCGGTCGAAGGCAAAACCGATTTCCGAAAAGCGAAACTCATCGGAAAAGACATTGATGTCGCTAAAGACGGATTCAATCACAATTATGTTCTTCGTGGAGAAAAGATCGCGGCGAAACTCATTCATAAAAAATCGGGAAGAACCGTGGAAGTGAGAACAACTGAACCAGGCCTGATGCTCTATACGGGATTTTATCTTTCGCTTCCCTACGCGGGAGTC
>JBJMLZ010000063.1:0-5007 GCA_045805035.1 Bacteriovoracaceae bacterium | reverse complement strand
GAAAAACTCGAAGAGGCCATCGTCCAGGCAAAACAAGAACTCCTTCTCGTTGAAGAAAGCATGAAGAAGAGCGTTGGTGCTGCCGAAGCTGCGATCTTTTCCGCTCATCGCAGTCTTCTCGAAGATCCTGATCTCCTTGAAACAGCTTTCTCCGCAGTTGAAAAAGGAAAGTCTGCAGCCGAGGCCTGGGAATATGCCGTTCAAAAATTATCTGCGCAATTAAAAACGCTGAAGAATGAAGTTCTCGCTGCACGGGCCAGTGATGTTCAGGACGTGGGTCTACGCGTTCTCTCGCGCATTCTCGGAACTCAAGTCACAGACTTCAGTCAGCTCACGGAGGACTCCATTCTTGTTGCCGAAGATATCGGCCCAGGTGATCTCGCCAATCTTCGTGGAACAAGGGTTGTAGGAATTTGCACTATCGGTGGTGGAGCAACGTCTCACGCAGCGATCCTTGCCCGCGCCCTCGGACTTCCCGCCCTTCACGGGGTGAGTAAGAACGTTTTTACGCTCAAAGAAACTGATGTCGTTCTCCTCGATGCCTTAAACGGCGAACTGAAACTTTCTCCGACGGAAAGTGAACTCAAAGAAGTCATTGAGACCAATATCAAAGTCGCGCGCAATCGCGCTGAAGAACTGAAAGAGTGCTCGAGGCCGGCCCTCACATCAGATGGCCATAACGTAAACGTAGCCGCCAATCTCGCCCATGAACATGAAGCGGTCGAGGCTTCTGAGTTCAGCGCGGAAGGCGTGGGTCTTCTTCGCACTGAACTTTATTTTGCCGAGAAGTCCTCTGAGCCGACCGAAAACGAACAATTTGAGTTCTATCGGACGGTGGCAAAAAAATTCAAAGACAAACCAGTCATCATCCGCACATTGGATGTCGGTGGAGATAAACCACTCTCCTATTTGCCGATGAAAGCAGAAGCAAATCCTTTCCTCGGGGAGCGCGGGATCCGCTTCACGTTTGCGCATGAAAACGTTTTCCGCAGACAGATCCGCGCCATCGTTCGCGCGGGCGAATTCGGTAACGTTCATATTATGTTCCCGATGATCACGACTCTTGCTGAACTGAGAACCGCTAAGAAAATCCTGGAAGAAGAAACAAAAAATCTTCATGCTAAGAAAATCCCCGTCGGGATCATGATCGAAGTGCCCGCAGCGGCGATTCTTGCTGATCAATTCGCGAGGGAAGTGGATTTCTTCTCCATCGGCACCAATGATCTCACTCAGTACACTCTTGCCATGGATCGGACAAATCCAGGTTTATCGAAACAAGTCGATGGACTCAATCCATCTGTTCTTCGTTTGATTCAAATGACGGTCGAAGCTGCCCATAAAAACGGCAAATGGGTCGGTGTTTGCGGCGGCATGGCGGCCGAGCCCGAAGCCATTCCGTTTCTTCTTGCCCTCGGCGTGGATGAACTCAGTGTGAGCGTGCCTGCGATTCCTTCTGTGCGGGCGGCGATCAGAAAGCTCAATCTCGCCGACGCCAAAAAAGCTCTGAGGACAATGCTATGAATATTTTTAAGAACGCCTTTTCTCTCCTTCAGAAAATCGGCAAGGCAATGATGCTTCCGATCTGTGTCCTTCCTGTCGCGGGAATTCTTCTGGGAGTCGGGAGCGCAGGATTTACTTTTATCCCTGAGGCCGTTTCAGAGATCATGGCCCAGTCCGGTGGTGTGATTTTTTCCAATCTTCCGGTGTTCTTCGCTATCGCGGTTGCGTTGGGCCTTGCCAATAACGACGGTGTTTCCGCACTCGCGTCGGTTGTGGGCTATGGAGTTCTTCTTGCCACGATGGGTGTGGCGGCAAAATTCTTCCACGTTCCCACTAAAGAGATCATGGGTGTGCAATCCATCGACACCGGAGTGTTCGGAGGAATTGTTATCGGGATTATCGCTGCGATGATCTTCAATCGCTTTTATAAAATCAGTCTCCCTCCCTATCTTGGATTCTTTGCCGGCAAAAGATCGGTGCCGATTCTTACTGCGTTTGCCGCGGTCATCTGCGGATTCGTTCTGAGTATTGTGTGGCCTCCGATCGGTATGGGGATTGAGCGCTTTTCTCATTGGGTGGCGACGGAAAATCCTGAGACCGCATTCACCATCTTCGGTATCGGTGAGCGCGCCCTACTTCCATTCGGCCTTCATCACATCTGGAACTTCCCTTTCTATTTCCAGGTCGGTTCATTCACCGATCCTGTCACCGGAAAAGTTGTCACGGGCGAACTCGCGCGCTATATGAGTGGCGATCCGACGGCGGGAAATCTCGCGGGCGGATATCTTTTCAAGATGTGGGGTCTTCCTGCTGCCGCACTTGCGATCTGGCGATCAGCAAGGCCTGAAAATCGCCAGCGTATTTTTGGTATCATGGCCTCCGCCGCTCTCACTTCATTCCTTACTGGCATCACGGAGCCGATTGAGTTTTCGTTTCTCTTCCTGGCACCTGTTCTGTATGTCTTTCACGCGCTTCTATCCGGCGCAGCTTTTCTCGTCGCGATTCTTCTCGGCATCAAGCACGGAACAACTTTCTCGCACGGTCTGATTGATTACATCGTGCTCTTTCCGCAATCTAAAAATGCCCTCTGGCTTCTCGTGCTCGGGCCCATCTGGAGCGCGCTCTATTTCGGTTTATTCATGTACGTGATCAAGAAGTTTGATCTCAAGACACCTGGTCGCGAGGATGAAACAACGACAGTAGAAACTTCGCACTCTTCCCAGAAAGCGAGTGAACTCATTGCCGCTTTCGGAAGTGCTTCCAATATTCAGAGTCTCGATGCGTGCATCACGCGACTTCGCGTTGGTGTTGCCGATCCTGCGCGGGTGGATAAAGAGAAACTAAAGGCCCTCGGGGCCGCCGGAGTCGTTGTCATCGGAAATTCGGTGCAGGCGATCTTTGGACCGCTGTCTGAAAATCTCAAGACAGAAATGCAAAGTGTGATGAGCTCACCCGCAGTTCACGAGTCTTGGTACGAAACTTTTGGCGGCAAAGCGAACGTCGTCGACATCCGGATCTGTGCCAACAATCGCGTGCGGGTGGAGATGAAAAAAGCGATAGCTCCCAAAAATTCAGATTCAGCGACGTGGCTTCAGGTGAATCCGAAAGTGGTTCATCTCATTCTGAATGCGAACAAGAAAATCTCTTTGAGTGAGAAAGCGCTCCTTTAGCAGCGCTTTCTCTGCGATGTCCGACTAAGTTACCCCGTTAAGCAAATTCTGCTCTCTCTGTCCTTCCTCCTGAACGACCTACAATGAACTCATTCAAGGAGGTCCTCATGAAATTCATCGCATTCACAATGGTTCTCGCTTCTCTTTCCCTCGGCGCTTTCGCTGCTGAATCACGTAAGCCTGCATCTGAATATGTCGTGAAAGGTTCTGCGGCACAGAAACTTTTTGATCAACTCACCAAAGCTCAGCCCAAAGGTTGGGAAGGTGATTGCGGCATGGGGAAATGCTGGGTCGGCGGTGAAGTGAGATGCGAATCAAAGATTGGTACGAACACAAGAAACACTCCGACGACTTGTACCATCATTCCACTTAATCAGTAATTTCTGAAAACGTGCCAGGAGATTTGTCTCCTGGTACACTTTCTTTATGCTCTCCTCTGCTCTCTGGGGTTGGTTCGCTGGTTCTTCGCTTCTTCTCGGTGCTGCCGGCGGATACTACTTAAAATTTTCGAAAAGATTTATTTCCGCGGTGATGGCATTCGGAAGCGGTGTCCTTATGTCCGCACTCGCCTTCGAACTGATGGATGAATCATTCAAGAAAGGCGGCTACATCTGGTCTTCGATCGGTTTTGTGGTGGGGGCCTTGCTCTACACTTTCGCTGCTATTTATCTCAATAAGCGGGGCGCTCGGCACAGAAAAAGATCGCAGGACATCCAGCCCACCGAAACCGAAGTGCACGGAAGCGGTCTTGCGATCGCTCTTGGTGCGCTCCTTGATGGAATTCCGGAATCTATTGTCATTGGTCTTTCCCTTCTTGCCGGCAAAGGTCCAAGCATCGCCACTGTCGTTGCGATTTTTATCTCCAACATTCCCGAAGGCCTTTCCAGTGCGAGCGGAATGAAGCTCGCGGAGCGATCGCCTGCCTACATCTTCGGCCTCTGGAGCGCAATCATGTTTGTTTCAGGTCTCGCTTCCCTCGCGGGCTTCGCAGTTTTTTCTCATCTCGGGCCCGAGATCAATGCCGGAACCATTGCATTTGCCGCCGGAGCAATCCTTGCGATGATTTCCACCACGATGATTCCTGAGGCCTATCAGGAAGAAAAAGAAATCACGGGCATTATCACCGTTTTCGGCTTTCTCATTTCATTCATCACTTCGAAGTTAGGATCTTAGGAAACAACACATGGTTTTCCAGGTGAATGTGTTCCATGAGCTCCGCTTCGAGGGCCTGAAGTCCCTTGTACAATGTTCTCCAGCTCGCGCAGGCATCCAGTGGAGGAACGAAATCATGGGCGACGTGATGTAACTCTTCCAGTTGTTGCCCGTGATGTTCGTGTTCCATCATCATCACTTTCACCGGCATCACTGCAAAGGCGCCCTTCCCGGCATTGATCATCGGAAAGAGCACGTTCTCCTCTTTCATCATGTGCGCGAACAACTCTTCCTGGATCAGGGTAAGAAGTTCCGTGAGGCCCTTCGGACACTCAGGATGACCGGCGTGCACAGTGGTCACTTTTCCAGCGAGAGAAATCAGCTCAGGAATGCGCTTACGAAGATCATCATGGTAGCGCTGAACGATGTATCCGGTGAGTTCCTGAGGTGCGAGATCACTCTCAGGCATTTTCTTTTCCGCGAGCGCACTCAGTTCGTTCACGATGGCATCGAGAGCGAGTTTTTTTTGTTCGCATGCTTCCCGGAGCGTGACCGTTCCTCCACAGCAGAAATCCAGGCGATGCCTGCGGAAAAGTTCTGAGGCCATGGGGACGTTGATCGCAAGTTCAGCAAGAGAGGTTTCAGGGTACTTCATAGAGTTTTCCTTTTTGTTGGTCACTCTATT
>JBJMLZ010000062.1:0-9440 GCA_045805035.1 Bacteriovoracaceae bacterium | reverse complement strand
TCAAGCTCGGATATAAAACTCTCATCCTGAAACTTGTTGAAGAAGTTAAGGAAGTATTTGAAGGTGAAACGCGTCTCATCCATAAATTTCTGGTGATCAAATTTCAGCTGGAAGAGATTCGGATTATTCACTTTACTGGCCGGAATTGTGTGAAGCTCAAGGAGCTGATCGATGATCTTCTTATAAATCTCAAACTCTTCTTTGTTTGAACGAACGGTCGACATGTGCTGGAGAAGAGTCACGTTCCCGAGATCCTCCTGGAGAAGATAGCCGCGGGAAAGGTTGTTATCGAGAATCTGCGGAACCTTGACGTCGCACTCATGAAGAAACGACTGCACTGACATGAACGGATGTTTTTCGGGTTCGTCATTGAACGGGTTATCCAGAGAAACAACAAAGGTGCCTTTGTCAGTGAAAAGGCGATAGTAACGGCGGGTGGAAGCATCACCGGTAAGCTTATCGATCTCCTGAAGCTTGACGTCCTTCAGGACGTTCTTGTCCTGAGTTTTGTTGAAAAGTTCTTCAATGAAGAACTGCTCTGCCTGTTCGGGTTTCATATAACGCCGTCCCTGATCTTGTTCATGAGTGTGTAAAATTTCTTGGAGGAGTTTTTCTTCACGGCAAGTTTATCATCAAGTTGATTTTTGATGAGAAAAGATTTGAAGAGTGACTCTTCGCGGGTGATCACGTTGGGATCTCCGACCTGAAAGATAAAGTCTGCGGTATTCCGGTTCTGAGTCTGAAGCCACGACAGATAGTATTCTCCGTCATAACCGCTACGGACCGTCAGGTGATGCGCCCATTTATGGACTTCCATTTTTTCATCCAGCTTCAAACGTGAAAGCTTGATCATCCTTTCGATCGTTACGTATCCAACCGGCACGAGTGTGTGTTTCGGATAAAGAAGTTTTTCGCTACGAACGAGTTCGTAAGAAAGAATGCTCACGAGCATGCTCTCGTGCTTCAAGTATTTCGCGAGAAGTCCGCGCGATAAAAAAATCTCGCCACGCGGGAGTGAGAAATGCAGAGGAGCTTCGGTATCAAGAACCGTGACTTGTGCCGACTTCAGTTCACGAAAAAAAATTTCATTACGGGCAATGATCTCAGAGAGAAGTTCTTTGAAATATTCGTCTGAACCCTTATCCAGCTTCGACATCTTTACACCGGGGGTGGCAAGAAAAGGAACTTTCAGGGAGAAAAGAAAATCAGAGTAGTCATCTCTCGACATCGACTGATAATGACTTTTAGTCAGATCATTTTTTTTGGCCGAGCCGCCAGGGATCCGGATACTCGTGCATGCCACTGAGACAATGAGGATGAAAAAATAACAAACCCCCGAAGTGAACGGGGGTTTGATTGGTAGAGAGAGGAAAGGGAGTTTAGATGCCAGAAGCGACTTCACGACCGTTTTCGAGATAGTAGATGGTGAAGCCTGCAAAAATCAGGTTCGGGTTCTTGATCAATGGACGGTTATTTTCCCAGATCAGTTTCCACTTCTTCGGTGTCTGATAAACGCTCTTAGAGATGAGTCCAAGCGTATCGTTCTGGCGAATGAGATAGGGAAGACCTTGCGGATTCCACACGAATTCTTCAGAAGGTGCCATGTACTTCAGTGACATGCCTTCGCGGACAATCTGCGAGCCTTTAAGCTTGTCAGTGTTCCAGCCAGCGAGCTTTTTCCACCAGGCGTAATCGCCGTAAAGTTTAAAAGCAATCATCATGAGAGTCTCGTTCTTCTGAACTTTGTACTCCATCATGTTAGCAGAAAGATGTTTCGAAGGTTTTGCAGAGCTCGCAGCTACAGGAGTAGCAGTCCCTGATTTGCCTTCTTCTTCGATCACGAGTTCAGAAGCATCAGTTGCAGGTTCTGCAGCTGCAACTTCAGATGTTGCTTCCGGAGTGGCCTCTGTCACTGCTTCAGTCGCAGGTTCTTCAGTTGTTGCTTCAGCAGGAGCTTCCACAGCGGCAGCATTATTATCACCGCTCGGATTCTCAATGAATTCGTCGGCGTCGGAAAGTTCAACTTGTGGGGTTTCTTCTTTCACTGGTTGAGAAGATTTGGATCCTGAGCAAGACACGAACGTCAGACTCAACAACACCATCCATGGTACTAGCTTCATATTCACTCCCTGAAAATGAGACACTTATAGAGTCTATTATAGCTCTCTGATTTTAGGAGTGTGGAAAAATTTGCTGAAAAAACCTAGAAGTAGAAAAACATATCTTTCTGGTCAATTGAATCCCAGATTCGTTTCACCAGGCGATTGAAGTGTTCTTCGTTATCGAGGAAATCGAGCTCATCCGTATCAACGATGAGGGACTTTCCAAGGTTATAACGACCGTACCAATCGTCGTAATAATCGTTAAGGCTTGAAAGGTAATCCACTGGAATTGATTGTTCGTAATCGCGTCCACGCTGCTTGATTCTTTCCTGGAGCTTCGGCACCGAACGTCTTAAAAAGATCATCAGGGTGGGCGGCGAAAGGTACTGGATCATGGAATCGTAAAGCGCACGATAATTTTTGTAATCACGCTCATCCAGCTTCCCCGATTCATAAAGAGCGCGGGCAAAAATATTGGCGTCTTCATAAATCGAACGATCCTGAACCGAACTCGCGGTCGAATTTTCGATTTCCTTGTGAGCATTAAAACGGTGATTCAGGAAATAGACCTGAAGCGGGAAAGACCAGCGATCCATGTCCTTGTAGAAGTCAGCGAGATAAGGATTGTCCTGAACTGATTCAAAATGCGGCTTCCATCCCAGACGCTCAGAGAGCTTTTTAGTGAGCGTAGTTTTCCCACTGCCGATGTTACCCGCAACCACAACGAACATAGGGTTCGTGTTGCTGGTAAGGCGCTGGTAGGCCATATCTGGCATGGAGTTCTCCTGAATTTGCATCATGAAAAAAGCGTATTACGAATAGAGCCAGAAATCTTGACTCATTCAATCAATTTTAAAGCTGAATTGTGACGTTTACAGTCGAAGACTGAATTACTTAGAATTAAAATAAGAATGAAAATTGCATCTCTTTTTCTTATTTATGCTTCACTTATCTTGGTGAATTTCAGTGACGTGTCCGCACAGTCACTCGTGGAAGATGCCAATATTAATGTAGCTCAGGCGGCAGATGGTTCGTTCTTCACTGAGACAATAAAAATTATTTCAAATTCCAAGAAAATTTTTATTCTTACAAATAATAACCAGCAGCTCGGACCGGGCGATTTCATCTCTCTCGCCCTCGATAGTAAGCTCGCCGCACGCGCCTTAGTCGCGAAGACTCACCAGGGGCAAGTGGGAATCAAGATTCTCAAAATCTACTCGCTCAATCAGTGGGGAAAACTTCGTCGTGATCAGGACGTGCAGATCGTGAAGGGTGATGATTCGAACTTCATGAAAAGGCCCGAAGATAATCTCAACACTGAGAATGGCCCGCGGATTAAAGAAGAAGATGATCTCTATTCTAAGAACGTTGTGGTCGATGATGAGCTTGAATTCACCGAAGACAACAAGAACCGTCACATCAAGCCCGATAACGTCGTCGGTATTTTTGCCGGTATCAATAATGCGAGTAATCCTCAGGGTGGAAGCGGCGGTTACACTCGCGGAACTGAATTCGGTCTCACGTGGGCATATCAGTTCACTGACAATTTTTTCATCGAAGGTGTCTACGGTCGTACGCTCTTTGATAATTATCCGGCGGACTCCACGCAGACTCTCGCCAATCGCTTTGTTGGTCGTGTGAAGTACAACATCAAGGGACCTCTTTACACGTTCTTCATGCCGTATGTGGGTTATCAAAACACGCAAGTTGCGAGTCCGGATGCAGGTAAAGCTCAGAATCAAACTCCGGCACAGAATCAAGCTGAGGTCGATGCAGTTAATAAGCTGAAAAAAACCGGAGTGGTTGCAGGTGTGACCATACTTCGTCGTTTAGTGCCTGGATGGTTTCTCAAGGCGGACGTCGGAACAGATATGATCGACGCAGGATTTTGCATTGAATTCTAAAATCCTATTTTTTCTATTCGTTCTCTTTTTGATTTCCGCCTGTGGCGTGAAAGGCGATCCTCTCGTACCGAAAGAACCCGCGTTTCCTTCGCTTATGAACAACTATCCTGATATCGAGACTGACAAGAAGCTGGACGAGACAAGAAAACGCTGATGTCTCTCATCATCGCCAGCGGTAGTAACATCGGTGATTCAAAAAAAATTCTCGAAGAAGCAAAAGCGGCCCTCGCTCGCAAGTTTCGCCTCAAGGCCTCCAGTCGTATTTATGTTTCTGCTGCAGTTGATTACGAGGCGCAGCCCGATTTCTACAATCAAGTAATGGAGTTCGAGATTCCTTCGCAAACTCCGGATGAGGTGATGGAAATTTTACTGGAGACTGAGAAATCCTTCGGAAGACATCGGGATATACCCAAAGGTCCTCGTACACTGGATCTCGATATTATTTTTTGGAGCACCACTTCTTATCACTCTGAGAATGTGACGGTTCCCCATCCACGCTGGGCAGAAAGAAGTTTCGTCGTGAGACCACTACAGGAATTACCTTTCTTTCAAACAATCCAAAAGTGTTTTACAATTCCAACATCATTCACCGTAGAAGCTGCACCTCTTCCCTGATTGATTGACCAAGGACAAAGACATGGAATTTTCACTCTCCACGGAACAGAAGGAGATGAGAGATCTCGCATTGAAGTTCGCCCGGAACGAGATGATCCCTCATGCTCAGGAATATGATGAAAAAGGAAAATTTCCAGAGGAGATTTTCAAGAAGGCCTGGGAGCTTGGCCTCATCAATACGTGCATTCCATCTGAATATGGCGGCACCGGATTCAGTTCACTCGATGGAGTACTGATCAGTGAGTCACTCGCATACGGTTGCATGGGCATGAACACTGCTTTCATGGCCAATGACCTTGCTCTCCTTCCGATCGTGATCGGAGGAAGTGATGAGCAGAAGAAAAAATTTCTCACACCGTTTACTGAAGAATTTCGGATCGCTTCTTTTTGTCTCACTGAACCAGGCAACGGCTCTGATGCCGGCGGTATTAAAACTTCCCTAAAAGATGGTGGCGATCACTGGAACTTGAATGGTGAAAAGATGTGGATCACCAACGCCGGATATGCGCACCTTTTTGTGGTGTACGCAACGATGGACTCCAATCTCAAGCACAAAGGAATTTGTGCCATTGTGGTTGATCCGAAATCAGAAGGCGTTCTCATCGGAAAAAAAGAAGACAAGATGGGTCACCGCTCATCGGACACTCGCGGAGTGCGTTTCCAGAACGTGAAAGTCCCGAAAGAAAATATGCTCGGTAAACCCGGCGAAGGCTGGGCGATCGCCATGAATACGCTCGATCACTCACGTCCTCTCGTCGCCTCTTCTGCCGTCGGCGGAGCCCAGCGCGCGCTTGATCTCTCGGTAGCGTATGCCAAAGAGCGCGTGCAGTTCGGAGTTCCCATTGCAAAGCACCAGGCGATTCAATTTATGATCGCTGAAATGGGAATGAAAGTGGAGGCCGCGCGGCTTCTCGTGCACAAAGCAGCATGGATGTGTGACCAGGGCGAAAAGAACACGGATATCGCCTCGTATGCGAAGGCGTTTGCCTCTGACTCTTGTATGCAAATTACGACGGATGCAGTACAAATTTATGGTGGCTACGGATACAGCAAAGAGTATCCCGTTGAGAAGCTCATGCGAGACGCCAAGCTCATCCAGATTTATGAAGGAACATCTCAAATCCAGAGGCTAGTGATGGCCCGCGAATTACTGAAATAGTTGTTACGTGAAGGAGTATCAATGAATATTTTTGTTTGTGTAAAACAGGTTCCGGATACCGAAACCAAAATCGTCCCGACTGGTGACGGCAGCTTTATCGAAACGTCATCCATCAAGTGGATCATGAACCCTTATGATGAATTTGCAGTTGAGCAGGCGCTTCTTGTTAAGCAGTCTAATCCTGCCGCGAACGTTACTGTCGTTCGCGTTGGTTCAGTAAAAGATACTGAAGCTCTTCGTACGGCGATGGCGATGGGTGCGGATGATGCCGCGCTCGTTGAAGCAGGCGACAATCTCGATTCTTACTCGATCGCGAAAGCGCTCAAGGGTGCGATCGAGAAAACTGGCAAGAAGCCCGACATCATTCTCGCTGGTAAACAAGCGATCGATGACGATGCTCTCCAGGTTCCACAAGTCCTCGCGGAAATGATGAATCTTCCTTCTGTCACCGTGATCGTGGGCTTCGAGCTTTCTGGTAATACCGTAAAAGCAAAGCGTGAAGTGGAAGGTGGTGCTCTTGAAGTTTACGAAGTGAACACTCCGTGTGTGATCGCTTGTAACAAGGGCCTCAACACTCCAAGATACGCTTCTCTTCCAGGCATCATGAAAGCGAAGAAAAAACCAATGGCGCAATATTCACTTGCTGACGTTGGTGTTTCTGAAGCTGATCGTCGCGTGAAATATTCTCAGTTCCGTCTTCCTCCGGAAAAGCCGCCAGGAAAAAAATTCGACGCCACTGATCCGGCAAAACAAAAAGAAGTTGTCGCTCAGGTTGTTGGACTTCTCAGAACAGAAGCGAAAGTTATTTAAGGTTAAAAGGAATTACATATGGCAAACGTATTAGTCTTCACAGAAGTTCACGATGGCAAAGTAAAGCCAGTGACTCTCGAAATTCTCGGCAAGCTTGCCGGTCAATCAGCAGACGTTGCGGTAATTGGTGATCTCGCTGCTGACCAGGTTGCTGAGCTCGCTAAAAACGGCGCTCAGAATGTTCACAAGCTCAAAGGTGCAAACCTCGATAAGTATTCGCCGGAAGGTTATGCCAACGCTCTTGCGGAATTTATCAAGTCCAAGAGCTACGACTATGTCTTCGGTGGCGCGACTTCAATGGGGAAAGACCTTCTTCCACGTCTGGCGACGAAGTTCAACGCTGGTCTTGCTTCTGACGTTGTGAATTTTGTTTTCGAAGGCGGAAACTTCGCCGGTACTCGCCCGCTCTTCGCTGGTAAGTGTCTCGCAAAAGTTGAAATCACAGGGCCTAAGCCACACTTCGTTTCGATTCGCCCGAATGCGCTCGGCATGACTGCGAACCCAACTGCGGGCGCAGGATCGGCTTCAGACGCAAATGCGAATGCTGGTGAAATTCGCGCACAGATTAAAGACATCATCAAAGCGGCTTCAACTAAAGTCGATCTCACTGAAGCGAACATCATCGTCTCCGGTGGACGTGCAATGAAGAACGCAGAAAACTTCAAAATCCTCAATGAACTGGCAGATGTGATTGGTGCCACCGTCGGTGCTTCTCGTGCCGCAGTTGATTCTGGTTTTGCTCCACACGCTATGCAGGTTGGGCAAACGGGTAAGACAGTTGCTCCATCACTTTATATCGCTTGTGGTATCTCAGGCGCGATTCAGCACCTTGCAGGTATGAGAACTTCGAAAGTCATCGTTGCGATCAACACTGATCCGGATGCTCCGATCTTCACGAAAGCGGATTATGGTATCGTAGGAGACCTCTTCACGATCGTTCCGATCATGACGGAAGAATTCAAAAAATTACTCGGAAAATAAGCCGATAAAGAAAAGGGCCCGAAAGGGCCCTTTTTTTTATCCGTTTGATTCTTGATTGATGTCCATGTGCGCTTGCTGCTGAAATTGCGCATCCGGATCCGCTGCTGCCTGCTCAGCTTGCGGAGGTTGCTCCATATTCACCATCTGCTCCGGTGCGGGTTCAGCAGCTGCCTGGACTTCAGGTTTTGCTTCTTCTGCCTGCACGGTTTGCGCTTCCGGCTGATCACCGGGGTTTCCGAATTCATCGTTCCCGGTATTTCCTGTATTCATTTGTTCAGTGGCCGCAACTTGTTCCTGTGAAGGTTCACCTACAAAGCGCAGGCGTGTTCCTTCAAGAGGTCCATTCGTCAGGGTCACCATGTAGGCGTTCTGATCGACCTGATAAAGCATGCCGCTATAAACTTCTCCATCAATGTCGTACTCAAAGACGTTCCCGTTCATCTCCGAGAAGGAAACGGTAAGGCCTTCACTCTGTGGAAGTGAGACAGTCAAGCTGTCGATTGTTCCGTTGGCAGTCGTGAGACTTCCCGCGAACTGATCATTAGAAAGACCGTTCTGGTATTTCTTCGGATTGATGACTTCAACAAGATTGAGATTCAATTCTTCGGTTACCGCCGCCGCAGGAGTTCCCTGAGGTGCCACTTCATTTCCTCCGCCAGAGGATGAAGCAATTGTTTTCACTTCCTGAACCACAGGCACATGAAGAGCGTTGGTAGTAACCGTCTGGACAGGAGCAAGCTTTTGCCACTGGATTCCCGTAGCAACTAATCGGCCTGGTTCAACAATTCCGTTGAGTTCATCGAGCCTCTTTACGAAACGAATATCCGCCCCGTTGAGGTGTGACTCCGAATTAATGACGATGGCATTATACGTGCCTGTCATCACGAAGAAGAGCATTGCCAGCGTAGACAACGTTCGTTTCTTTAATAACCAATCCATAATAGAACCCCTGATGCTCAATCTTTGAGCAAGGGGAATGCCAAAACCTAGACAGCTAAATAGCGGAAACACCCCACTGGCAAAGAGAAATGGCAGAGAATTCGTGACGGGTGTAAAAAAAATAAACAGACACAGAAAATTCCCGGCGCTGTCAGCAGGGAGGCAAATGTCTAAACTTTAGACGGCCTTTTCCCTCTGAAAATGGGCCATCATCTCCAGGTGCGGAGTGTGGGGGAAGAGATCAATGGGAGTGATTTCCTGCAGACGAAACTGCGAAACAAGATCAGCGGTATCGCGGGAAAACGTATCGAGCTCGCACGAGATATAGAGAATATCCTGGAGATTATCGAGATACTTGAAAAGTCCCCTTCTTTTCTCCATGCCTTCCCTGGGCGGATCAGTGATAAGAGTTTTGGCGTGGGGCTGGAGTTTGGCGACCTTTGCCCACGAGCCTTTGTCATTCATATCCAGCGGAAGAATGCGCACTCCGGGAAGATTCTTCTTTTCGAGTTCACGAAGAGCTGAGCCCTGAACCTCCACCGCGAGGATATTTTCAAATCCCAGTGAGGAAAGTACTTCGGTGAAATTTCCCGAACCACAGAAAAGATCGATGATGGGAAAGTGCTTCGGCATCGGAGCTAGTTTTTCACGCAACCAGTTTTTCATCGCTTCATTTTGCCTGGAATTTCCCTGACGGAAAGGACGTCTCTTGTTGGGAATAACATCCGCTAAATTCATTTCATCATCAAGATCGACGAAGGCCCACTTGTGGTTTTCACCTGGTCGTAAATCTTCACGGGGAAGAGAATTCTTCAGCCCATGAAAAACCGAAGACAATTTCTCATTGAGGATTTGACAATCCTCAACCGGAGCAAAAACTGAAGTTCCTTCGGAAACGTAACCCAATTTTTTACCATCCGTCTTCATCTG
>JBJMLZ010000061.1:0-13339 GCA_045805035.1 Bacteriovoracaceae bacterium | reverse complement strand
TCTTTTGTCGGTCTGCTTCCCGTTGGGATTTTTGCTTTCTTCTTTTACGAGAAACGAATCACGAAGAAAGGAAATGAGCTGGGACTTGAACACCGGGTCTTCGGCCTCAAGATATTCTCAGAGAAATTTCTTCTGGAACAAGGCGATCAGCTTGAACTCGATAATTTTGTCGACTCTCCGAACGTCGCCCGCATGAAAAACACTCCGGAGTCGATCGGCTTTCAGAACCGCGGCTACTTCACTCTTCACTTGCGCTCGAAAGACGGCAAACGTATTCTCATTGACCGTCACAATCGCAAGGCCGATCTCGAAAAACTTCGTGAATTGATTCTGAGATACTAGTACTGGTAAGTGAGACCGATACCCACGCGCGTCCCGGTGAATGAAGGATTAAGAGTCACCGGCGGATATTTCTTTGCGGATGTATTGCGGGGATCCGGAAGATCAAAGCCAAAGAGCCTTGTCGTATAAAGTCCCCCGAAGATCTCCATGCCAAAATTCTCGTCGAAGATCCAGTTCGCATTGAGGCCTGAGCCAACGGTGAAACCATAACCATTCACGCGGGTGTTAGTCCCGAGTGCGTAAGATGAAAACGGCACTCCGAGTGCCTGGTTCTGCCAGCGGAAAATAAAATTCTTACCCGTGTAGATACGATAAGAAAAGTCGCCACCTGCTTCGAACATCCGGAAAGTCTCAATACCTTCCTTCCCTTCGGCGTAATCCACCACTATTCCCAAATCCCAGCTGGGAGAAGTGCGAATTGAACCCTTGAGTTGCATGCCTGTCCACGTGAAAGCATCGTTGGAGTGAAGGCCCGCGAACGTGTGATTCATGTTGATCTGAGTGGGATAACTGAACAAGGAAAGTGCGTAGTGATTTTCAATTGTCCTCGTGGTCGCTCTGAGAAATCTTTCCGCCACGAGAGTGTTGGTATCAACGCCCATCATCTCTGTACTCACATCATTCACGCGAATGTAAGCAACTTTGCCGGACACCACGATGGGATAAAGCTGGGCGCGATTCCTTGGGACTTCTCCCACTGTCACTCGCTTTCCTTTCGTCACAAATCCGATCGGCGAAGTCATCTTCTTATCTGCGAAGATCACCGCTTTATCGACAATGACGATAGCGTCCTGGGCCGCCCACAGGAATGGGCAAAAGAGCACAAATACGAATATGAGGGATGTTTGGACAGTGAACGAAAGTAAGTGATTTCTTTTCGCAGTCCCTGGCATTGAACTATTCCCGACTATCTTAGTCCGGTCTGGTGGTAAAATAGAGCTATTAGAATGAGTCTAACATGACCATGAAAAAAGAGGAGCGAAAAAGGCCCTCTTAATTTCTTTTTCGTCTAACCGAAGAGTTACGAGAAATGGTCTTTCCTAAGGATTGGATATGAACACTCTTTTGAAACTTTCCCTGCTCGCTATTGCTGTCACCAGCATCACGGCATGTAACGAAAAAGTTTCTCCTGAACTTCAAGGCGGCAATGCTTCGAGCGGATCATCCTCTTCGGGTGGTGGGCCAGTTGTTGTTCCTGATCAATATTACTTCAGAGTCGTAAATGCATCCGATACGATGCTGAACTACAAAGTACATAAGACCGGCACCGGAAACGCAAACTCAAAATGCGAAATGACCTCAGCAACTGCAATGAGCAGTGATCTCTTCCGTGCGGCCCCTTCAACATTTGATATCACTTGTTTCTACGAGGCAGAAGAACTTTCGATGAACTTTAACGGCTTCGCTTTCTCCATCGAAGCTTCTCCGAACACTTGTCAATACGTGGGCTACGGTCCGTTTTCTTACTACGACCGCGTACCAGGAACATCTTCACAATCTCTGCTGAGAATTGAATGTAACGAAGACGCTCCTCCCAGCCAGGCCCAGATCGATGGTCTCGGAGCCGCTTATGTGGGAATGGGTTGTGATTCTTACCGTAACAGCACAGTCAATAGTTCAGGTTCTTTTGCTAAAGATACCGATCAACTTCTTTGTCGTTTTGATTACACCAATGTCGGCGGCCCTAACTGTGATCCTGGTATCATCACAATCAGCGGTTTCTCACTTACTCAGATTGATACAGACAACGACGGGAACCCTGATTCACTCGGACCTCCTGTTCCGATTTCAAGAACTGTGAACTGCGGAGGAAAACCTTCTGCTTGTATCGACGGCCCATTCGTGAATGAAGGCTTTAACGTCAACTCGACTTCAGGAATTAAAGTCGGGCCAACTGTGTTGAACACAGCTTTTACGAAAACTTATACCTACGGCTCACTCTTTGACATCTACTACAGTAACCGTAAATACGTGAACTACCGCCGCGACCTTGCTTCTCTCAACATTGAGTACGGCAACAGTAACCGCAACGCCGGAACGACTCAGCTCACTGCTGCCTACATGAGTGCTTTCAGTGATCCACTTTATAAGAACGTTTTTAATCCTGAACTCATGTCTATGTACAGCGATAACAAAAGAATGGACGGAACTCCATTAGCGACTCCGGCACAACAGACAGCGGCTTCCGATATTTACGGAGACGTTGACGGTGACGGCACAGCAGACTATGCAGCACGCCCGCTTGCTGCCGAGCCTTTCGTAGGAATGACCGGATACAAGACGAATGCCTTCTACACGATGTACTGCTTTGATAATGCCTTCGACGTCAAAGGCCGCGTGAGAATGGTTGTGCGTGACTGGGACCGTGTGTTCTCGGGTTCACCAACTGATACCGCTTTCGAAAGAATCGCCGATGTCGATCTTCTTCCACCACTCGCCCGTCAGGACGTGCCATACACGGATGAAGTCACCGGTGATCCGGACAGCTGGAACGCCTTCAACGATATGCATGACTGGGATGACCTGATTGATATGGAAAGAGATGATTCCGGCGCTCCGTATGATCCTTCGATCACCATCTGGAGAACGTATCCGAATGCTCCTTACACAGCTGCGGGTACAAATGGTCTCTTCAACCCTGTGTGGTTCCCTGCCGAAAAACAGTAAGACTTAAAGAAATAAAAAAGGCCCGCGAAAGCGGGCCTTCTTATTTGTGCACTATCTTTTAGAGAATTACTTCTCCATGTAGTTCTTCACCTTATAGTTCTTGCCCATGTACCAGAAGATACAAGCAAAGAGCGCCATAAGAATCGCAAAGAACATGAAGTAACCAGTTGAAGCAACCGGGAAGAAGTTAACTTTAGAAACGTAAGCAGTGATGAGGTTACCGAAGAACACAGTGAGGAGCCAGATCGACATGATTGCTGACTTCATCGAGCGTGGTGCCTGAGTGTATGAGAACTCAAGACCTGTGATCGAGATCATCACCTCTGCCATTGTGATGATGAGGTACGGGAAGAACTGCCACATCACATTGATCTTATCACCAGTTGTGTTCATCCAGATCTGGAGTCCGCCTACTACAGCGAACGAACCAGCAGCAACGAACATCCCCCACGTCATACGACGGATCGGAGTTGTCTTGATGCCCATCTTATCAAGCATCGGGTAAAGGACCATTGAGAACAATGGAATGAGTCCCATCACCATGATCGGGTTCCATGCAGAAATCTGAGAAGCATCAAACTGGATTCCCATGAACATGAGATCCATATTCATCGCCTGGATCACCCACGAAGAACCGTGCTGATCAAAGAGTGCCCAGAAAACTGAAATGGCAGCGTAGAGTTTAGCGATATCAAGAACTGCTTTCGCCCCATCAACGTGTTCCTGATCGTGATCAAGAAGCGCGCCTTCAAGGAAAGCTTGTCCTGGTTTTCTCTTCGAAGAATTTCTGATCGCAGACATGATGACTGAGCCGAAACCGTGTCCATCACTCTTCTGTGGTGGAACGTGAACGAATTCATTGCGGCCCATCCAGAAGACACCAGTCGCGATGAACATGAGAACACCTGGGATACCGAAAGCTACAGATGCGCCGTAATGCTTGAGTGTCCATGGAGTGATGAGGGTCGAGAAGAACGAACCGAAGTTAATCATGAAATAGAAAAGGTCATACACTTTTTTCAAGAGGTGCGACTGGCTTGCCTTGAACTGGTCACCTACGTGAGCAGACACACAGGGCTTAATACCGCCGGAGCCGATCGCGATCAGACCAAGACCTGCGTAGAGACCCATTTTGTTTTCCCAGATCGAGAGAACAGCGTGGCCTGCGCAGTAGACGAGAGAGAGATAAAGAATTGTTTTGTATTTTCCCCAGAGGCGGTCAGAGATGTAAGCGCCGAGGAGTGGGAAGAAGTAACACATAGACGCAAAGATATGATACGTCGATGTTGCTTCAGCTTCCTGCATGAGGAGCACTTGAATCATGAATACGGTGAGAATCGATCTCATTCCGTAATATGAGTAGCGCTCGCAGGCCTCGTTCCCTACGATGTATTTAATCTGCGGCGGAAACTTGTTGTCTGCGGTACTGATCGCACCTACAGCAGCAGTTGTCTGAGACATAGTTTTCTCCTTCAATTATTGAGAGTCGTCTTCGTTTTTATCAGAGTACTTGAAAGGTTTGGCGCGCTTGTTACCACCCAGACGCTTAGGCGCGCTGGCGGATGCAGGATTCTCTTCGCCCTTCTCCCAGTGTTTGTACCACGTGTCAGGATTCCCTTCCTGAGCTTTTTCCTCATTTATTCTAACCGATTTTTCGATATCTTCGCGCTTTCTTACCAGCACCTGGGAACTTTTTGGCCCTGTCGAAACGTCATTTTTAGAAGTTGAAGAATTTTTCTCGTGCGCGGAGATGTCGATGGTGATGTCACCATGGACTTTAGTCTGACAGGAAAGTCTTTCTTTGGTGATGTGAAAGACATTTCCCAGAAGTCTCGTCTCTTCAAATGGCTGGGGATTTAAGTTCAGCTCACCGGATTTGATGACGATCACGCAATCACCGCAAGTGGCACAACCACCGCAGCTCGATTTGATTTTCTTGCCCGCTTTCTTGAGTTGCTCGAAGAGACTGCGTTCGCCGTCTACTTCAATCACTTCACCCGAGGGCCACAGAGTACATTTATAAGTCATACAACTTTTTTTACCTGCTTCTCGATCACTTCCGTGATCTTGCCTTTAAGAGGCTTGAGAAGGAATCCGAGATCAACGTTCACCACACATTCTTTTTCAAGAAACGTGAGTTTCGCTTCAAAGCCAGTGCCTTTGGCGGAGAAGCTGCAATTGGCATCATCTGTCTTCACGTCAGCTTTTACGCCGAACTTCTGAATGACTTCCGGAATGCGTTTCTTTGCTTCTTCGTAGCCCTGTTTTCTGTCGGTGATCTGGGTATAAGGGATTTTCAGTTCCATGAATTTTCCTTTGTTAACGTGTACCGGTTGATCCGAAGCCGCCGGCCCCTCTCTGGGTTTCACCGAGAGAGTCAGTCGTGACAAACTTCGCCTGTGTCACCGGACACAAAACTAACTGAGCGATCCGGAGACCGTGCTCAATCACATAATCTTCTTTGCCAAAATTTCCGACGATGATGTTCACTTCCCCACGGTAATCGCAGTCGATTGTTCCGGGAGCGTTCACGATCATGAGCGGAGACTTGAGTGAAAGTCCTGAACGTGGCCGAACCTGCACTTCGTATCCGAGAGGAATTTCCATCGCAAGCCCGGTCGGGATGAGAACTCTCTCCCCTGCCTTGATCGTGATGGATTTTTTCTCGGGAATAGATGCGCGAACGTCAGCACCAGCAGCACCTTCAGTCGCGTAAAAAGGAAGTTCAAACTCCGGGTCGTAGTGACCCAGAGTTTTTACCTTAACCGTAACCATTTTTACTTCGCCTTCTTAGGAACAGGCTTCACTGCGCGGGCAGAGAGCTTGATCTTGCCGAAGCGGTCGACCTCGAGAACTTTCACGTCAAGCTCCTGGCCTTCCGTGAGGTAGTCATTCGGATCATTCACGCGCTCGTCAGCGATTTCTGAAACGTGAACAAGACCAGCAAGACCCGGAACGATATCAACAAACGCGCCGTACTCTTTAATCGTAACGACTGTGCCTTTATAGATAGCGCCGATCTTCGGACCGTTCAGCTGCATATCCGCGAGAGCGATCACTTCGTCGATCTTCTGAACGTCAACGCCGAGGACTTTCACAGTGCCGTCTTCCTGCACATCCATTGTGACTTTGAAGTTTTCCTGGAGAGCTTTAATGTTCTTACCACCAGGGCCGATGAGAGCACCGATTTTATCCTGTGGAATCTTGAACATCTTGATCTGCGGAACACCCTGCTTGAACGAAGGACGGTGAGTAGAAATCGTTTTCGCCATTTCGCCGAGGATGTGAGTACGTGCTTCTTTCGCCTGAGCGAGAGCTTCACGGAAGATCTGCTCAGAGATACCGGCAATTTTCATGTCCATCTGAATCGCAGTGATACCTTTGGCAGTACCTGCGAGTTTGAAGTCCATGTCACCGAGGTGATCTTCATCACCAAGAATGTCGGTGAGAATTTTGTATTTTTCGCCTTCCTTGATAAGTCCCATCGCAATCCCTGCAACTGGACCTTTCATCGGAACACCGGCGTCCTGAAGCGCCATCGAGCCTGAACAAACCGAGCCCATCGAAGATGAGCCGTTTGATTCGAGAACTTCACACGCCACGCGAACGGTGTACGGAAATTCTTCCTGCGAAGGAAGAGCTTTCTTGAGGGCGCGCTCAGCGAGGTTACCGTGACCGACTTCACGACGGCCAACACCTCTGTAACCGCGGGCCTCACCCACTGAGAACGGTTGCATGGCGTAGTGGAGATAGAATTTATCAAAACCAACACCGTGGATCGAATCATACATCTGCTCGCCTTCTTTACCACCGATAGTGACGGCAGCAAGAACCTGCGTTTCACCACGGGTGAAGAGTGCGGAACCGTGAACGCCCTGGAGAACTGATACTTCAGTTTCAATCGGACGAACTTTTGTCACCGGACGTCCGGCGATACGCTTTTCCTCGTTGAGAATATCAGCGCGCATGAGCTTGTAGAGAACTTCATCAGTCACTTTCGCAGCTTCTTTGCCGAAGTCAGCAGTCTCAGTAAGACCGAACTTAGCAGGATTGGCCTTGAGAGCTTCCTTGATGTGTTTCTTCATTTCAGAAGTCGCTGCTGAACGCTCCTGCTTGACGTTGATTGCGAGAACCTTGCGGGCCTCAGCAGTAAACTCTTTCATCGACTCCGCCATCATCGTGGCGTTTGGAGTGATCGGAGTGAAGTCGCGCTTCTTGTGGCCCACTTCTTTCACCATCGTCTCCACGAGCTTGCAGAATTCTTTGATGTTGGTATGGCCGAAGGTGATCGCTTCAAGCATCTCTGCTTCCGAAACTTCATTCGCTTCGCCTTCCACCATGAGCACAGCTTCTTTTGTGCCGGCAACAAGGAGTTCGATGTTCGAAGAGTGGAACTCTTCTCTGCTTGGGTTAAGAGTGAGCTTGCCGTCGATTCTTCCGACTTTCGCAAATCCCAACGGGCCGTTGAAAGGAACGTCAGAGATTGAGATCGCTGCAGATGCGCCGAGACCGGCGAGAACTTCCGGATCACCTTTACCGAAAGACACTACCTGAGCAGTGACGATCGTCTCGTACATGAAGCCTTCAGGGAAAAGCGGACGAAGGGGTCTGTCGATGAGTCTCATGATGAGGATCTCAGCGTTTGACGGACGAGCTTCGCGCTTCATGAATCCGCCGAGGAATTTACCGGCGGCGTAGAATTTTTCCTTATAGTCGACCATCAGTGGGAAGAAGTCCTGCCCGTCGTTTACTTCCTTAGCGCACATGAGGGTCACGAGGACCTGGGTTCCTTCGCAGCTGGCAAGCACTGATGAAGTCGCTTGCTTGGCGAATCGGCCGGTTTCGAGAACGATCTCTTTACCGCCGTAGTTCATTTTAAATTCTTTCTTGTTGTTCAACATAGATTCTCCTAATCGCGCACACCAAAGGGTGTGCCTTTAATTGTTATGTCTGATGTTTGTTAGAGGATTTTTGGGAGGGAAAGTTTGAGAGATAAAAAGTTATCTGAGCTTCGATCGGACAACTATTAATCTCTTAAACACTCTTGCCACACCCGGTGGTCCTATAAAACAAGAAGGGGGCACTTGCCCCCTTCTCCATCAATTATTTTCTCAGATCGAGATCTTTGATGATCTTCGCATAGCGAGTTTCATCAGTGAGGCTCAAGTGCTTGAGAAGGCTTCTTCTCTTACCGATGAGCTTCATCAGACCACGCATACCAGAGTGGTCTTTCTTGTTCTTCTCGAAGTGTGGAGTGAGGTTTTTGATTCTCTCAGTGAGGATCGCAACCTGAACTTCAACAGCTCCGGAGTTCTTTTCAGAACCGCCAAATTTCTTTGCGAGTTCTTTTGATTTATCAGCTGTAATCATTTTTTCTTTCTCCTGTGCCCTAGCAACAACCAAATGTTGTAACCAAGTTCACGGTAAAATTGGATGAGCGTGATTGCTTCCAATTCGTTGTTAAATTATGTACTTGCAGTTTTATCTAAGAAATTCAGACATGTAAATCTTTAATTGCTCGATGAGCCGCTCTTCCACCTGACGGATCCGCTCGCGGGAGACGCCATACTGGTCGGCGATACTTTGAAGGCTTTCCGGAATTTCGCTAAGTAAGCGTTTTTGGAAGATTTCCTGGTCGCGCGGCTTAAGGCCCTTGATGAATTCACCCAGGTGTTCTTTCAGGATCTCGAGATTCTGAATTCCCTCGAGCATGTCCTCCGGAGAATCACTTTCATCCCCAATGAGGTCCGCGAGAGTCTGACGCCCGCTGTCTTCATCAATCGGTGTATCGAGACTCACTTCCTGGCCGTTCCCTAATCTCTGATCCATCTCGATCACGGACTTTTCCGAGACTCCAAGATTTTCAGAGAGGAGTTTTACATCCGGAGCAATTCCCATACTCATCAGGCGTTGTTTTTCACGCATGAGATTGTAGAAAAGTTTTTTCTGTTCCTGGGTCGTTCCGATTTTTACGAGGCGGAAGTTATCGAGGATGTATTTCAGGATATAGGAACGGATCCACCAACTGGCGTAATAAGAAAGCTTGGCCCCTTTGGACGGATCGTATTTGGAGACCGCCTTCATGAGACCAATGTTGCCTTCCTGGATGAGGTCCATGATGTTCTTCGTAGCATTCCGGTATTCAAATGCGATCTTCACCACAAGCCTCAGATTCGCTAGCACAAGCTTTTTGGCGACTTCAATATCACCTGTTCTCAAAAGCTCGGCAGTAAGCTCTTTTTCTTCCTCGGGAGTGAGGAGTTTATGGCGGGAAATTTCTTTGAGATAAACCTGAAGCGGATCCTGAACTTTAAGGTCCGTGGATTTTTTGAGAACCGGAAGTGTTGTCGCAAGTTCTGGTTCCGGAATATCAATGTGGGTTGGTGGAAAAAAAATATCTTCGTCGTCATCGTGCTTCACTTCGATCACGTCGTTTTTTTTCGTCGCGGATTTTTTCTTGTCCTCAACGACAACTTCCGGAGTGAGATTACTCTTGGTTGATTTTTTCGCCATAGGGGGAATATGGTAACGGTTTAGTCAGAGTCAAGTCTACAGATTAAGTTCAGTTGAACCCTTCGCCACCTGAGACTTATAACGAAGGTAACTCAGAGCGAAGACACCGTAGCTGAAGCGAACCGGAACCGTGACCATCTCGTCCTGATATGTTTCAAAATAAGTGCCCCGATAACTCAACACCTGGGCAAGAAGTTCATCGGCGAGGAGACGTGGGAAATCATCGTTCCAGACTTTCTGGGTGAATAGTTTCTCTTTAGTTCTGAGCTGCAGCTCAATATAACGGGCGACGTCTTCATGCAGGGCCTTATCGCCTTCCACATCGAGGTGGCCGGAAATATAATTCCAGCGCGTGATGAGAGTGCGCAGCCAGTTCTTCGAAAATTTAAAATCAAAACTCATGTGAATCTTGTCGTTGTTTCGCATGATCCGGTCCATCTCGCCAAGAGTGACGTGGAAATCCAGAAGAAGACCTTCGCGGATACTTCCCGGTTGCCGCCTTGGCATCGCTCTCACCTTGATCGATTCTTCAAAAAGTAGATCGCGGGAAAAAACATTGAGACTGTCTTTCGACCATTTCGTCCAGCGTTCATCCACACTACTCTTCACGATCGCGGGAATGTTGGAGAACTTGCTCTGACTCATGAACGGATCAGAAACTCCCGTCATAAGTGAGACAAAAAAACCAGTTTCAAAATAAGGGTCTTCGATTTGCTGGGCCTTGATCCACTCTTTGACTTCAGGAATGGTTTTCTTGTGATCATAATCGAGGTACCGAAACTGCTGACAGTAGAGTTTATTCAGGTCGGTCTTGAGTCCGGTTGATCCTGTCGAAAGCGGAAACTCTTTATTGAAAACTTCCGGAGTGCTCTGGCGACAAATGAGATCCTTGCAGACAACTCTCACAACTTTTGGATCATCGTAGAAGATAAATCTTTTTTGCTGGTCATTCCACGTGAAGTTCTTACCCTGCATGCTTCTCGTGATCATCGCCATGATAAAAGGGTTCTTGAGATAAGGCGGAAGCATCCGGTAGTCAGCGCTGTCTCCACCCCAGGAACAGAATGAGCGGAAATTCTTTATAGCAAGTTGCAATTCTCTCGAGCGCGTTTCCGAAGAAGCGCTGCCACTCTTAAACGCCTCTGTGGCATAAGGAGAATTTTCAACCGTAGGAATGATACTCATATCAGGATTCTGGTAATAGTGCGCGAGAGCATTCCGGATTGTCCGGAGAGACATCACCGTGACGTTTTCAGAGCAGTAGAGCGAAACAAGATTGGAGGTCATGTTTTCGTACTCGGTATCCGGGATATGAAGATTCTTGGCGTAGGCACCAATCGCTTTGATGGTGGCATCAAGACCGATGTACTGAAGAGTTGCTACAATGGAGCGCTTGGCCTGCTGTTCTTTCCACGTAGTGGAATAAGTGATGGGCCCGAGAGTTGAACAGTCTTCTTCGAAGTAAACGCCGGTCCAGAGGTTGGCCTGATATTTTTTTAGTTTCTTAAATTCATCATCCTCAACATTGCCATTCGTATTGGAGAAGACGAGCGACAGAGGGTCAGTCTGAATTTCCGTCGTGGCGGTTCCGAGAAGAATACCCTCCACCGGTGTCAGGGCACCGGAAAGCGCAGGGACGAGGAGAAGCCCAAGTCCGACAATTCCACTCAGAAGATATCTCTTCATATGTAAACTTATCGGAGAAAAGATCGATAGGTTTACCATGAAATTCCTTCTGGCCTTTCTTCTCATGACAGCGGCAGCTCATGCCCAGCCAAAGCTCAAGGCCGGCGAGCTCTATGCCCGCAGGGGACAACTCGTTCCTCCTCCTGAACTGTTCACGCAGGAAGAATTGAATAAGGTTTTTTTCTCGGAGTCTCGCCAGTATCAGGAAGAGCTGAAGAAGGTGAAGTACTATCTCATCAACGGCGAACTCTCACTCGCAAAAGTGTTTCTTGAGAAACTCACCTTCGGTCAGTCAAAGTTAAAACCGGTGGCCCACAGGTATCTGGGCCTCATCGCTTTTATCGAGCAGGACTATAAAAAAAGCATCGACTATCTCACCCGGGGTGAGCTCCAGAATCCTCCTCACTTTGCCAAAATTTGCGGAGTGCTTGTGCTGGATAAAATTGTCCTTTCGGATCTCAAAACTCTCGAAGCTGACTGGGATCGCTGCCGGGTGGAAGCACAAAGAGACGTCAATGCCGTCAACCTTCCGTGGCTTGATACGCTGGTGAAACTGAAACTCAGTCCGGTACCGGGAATCACCTCCGCCCCTTTCAAAAAAATCACTCTCCGTTCGTTTGAGAATGTGGACCTCAAAATCATCCTGAAGCTCGCGCTCTATCTGAATCAGGAAAATCTCGTCGTGAATCAGCTTTTTGAGCTCACTCCTGAGCAGCTGGTTGATACCGACGTTCGCGAGCTCGCAGGCCATATCTTCTTCCGTAGCGGAAAATTTGCGAATGCCTACAAGTTCATTGAAGACATCAAGTCACCAAACTCGGAGAACATCAAAGGGAACCTTTACCTTCTCCGGGAAAAATATGAAATCGCCTATGCGCAGTTCAAGCTCGCACTGAAGGAAAAGCAAAATTCCCAGAACGCGCTCGAGCGACTCGTGCCGATTGCCTGGCTTCTCGGAGACTGGAAAGGCGGAAGCGAGTATGCGCGACAGCTCATTGCCCGTTCCAATCAGGAGGCGAACAAGCTCACCATCATTGCTGCTTTTGAAATGCAAATGGGTAATTACAAGAAAGCGAGCTCCATCCTGAACGAAATCTCCCGCCAATCCCGCCGTGGTGCCTCGCTTGAAGTGGCGCAGATCGCGAGTTTTTCTGCTCTCATGGAAAATGACGGGGCCGAGCTTAAGGCGGCAACGACATTAAGCTGCGAACAGAATGATCTTGTGAACTGCTGGGTGCTCTATCAGCATTATCACTGGGACAACTTCCCTCTCGTCGTTCGTCGTGACAATGACATCACTTTTAAAGAAGAGTGGCAGACGCTCACAAAGGAAAAGCTTCCGGGGAAACTCACCGAGCAAGTTTACGTCTACCAGCAGGACATCGAAGAGCTTGACGACAAGATGATCAAGCTCATTAAATAAGACATGCTTCCGAAACTCATCATCCTCCATGGCCTCAATAATAATTCCACCACGTGGGATGAGTTTGAAGGCGTGATGAATGAGCGTGGATTCAAGACTGTCCGGATTACTCTCCCCCGTCACGGTGACATTCGAGATGAAGGAAAAAACTTTGAAGAAGAACTGAAAGTCTTCGATGAAAAACTTCGTCCTCACATTCAGGAACCATATGTTGTCGTGGCGTATTCTCTGGGTGCATTGTTCTTTGAGAACTGGCTGATCGGGCGCAAAGAGAGTCTTCCTCTGAAACAAGTGTTACTCGCACCTTGTTTACTTTTAAGAAGAGAAAAATGGGTGAGACAAATTATTGGGTCACTTCTCCCTTTCATTCCTATTCCGAGTATCGCTCCCCGAGACATCATGCTCTACAAGACGATGTTTGTGTGGGAATACAGAAACCTTCTGGGAGGACTCTCGCGGTTTCAGAAATCTTCGGAAAAGATCTCAGTTCCGTCCCTCGTCATCATTGATCCGAAGGACGAGTTGATTGATGGCCAGAAGCTGAAAGAAGAATGGAAGAAAAAAAATTCCGGCGAATTTTATTTCCTGAAAAGGCCTTCACAAAAATGGGGCCCGTCCTATCACCACATTCTTTTTCATTCGAAGTATTTCACTGCAAATGAATGGTCAAATTACATTGGGAAAATCGAAAATTTCCTGAAAGCTTAG
>JBJMLZ010000060.1:0-3978 GCA_045805035.1 Bacteriovoracaceae bacterium | reverse complement strand
TCAGAAAGTTTTTCTGATTGCTTCGTTGTTTTCTGCGGCCGTCTTCGGCGCAGGAACCCTGGGGCTTCTCTCGGGCAACAAGTTTCTCGCTTACATTCCCTTTGTGTGGAAGGAAATCTGTGTCGTCCTTCAGGTCCACCTGATGCTTGCGTACGCCAATACGTATTTTACCCGCGAACAGTTTAAATTGCTTCTTGGTCCGGTGGGGGCCGCCGGAAGTCTTGGTGGTATTCTCGGAGGAGTGCTCACGAGTTTTGTGAGTGATTCGATGGGGCCCACAATGGTCATGTGGACGGGAATTGCCTCAGTGATACTGCCGGTTTTTTTATTTTCATTTACCCGTCCGGTGATTTCTCCGACGGAAAAAAAGAAGTCACCACTTCAGTCACTTGATACTGCCTCGGTTCGAAAATATGTTCTGTATGTCGCGGGAGTGGTTTTTCTCACGCAGTTTGTGATCAACATTGCCGACTTCATGTTCCATATAAAGTTTGAGGAGACGATTGCTTCTTCGCAGGCGAGAACGTCATATCTTGGTCAGATTTATTCCCTGACCAACCTGCTGACTCTCGTTTTCCAGGTGGCGCTTCTCCCGGTGATTCTTCCTCGTGTGTCGGAAAAAAATTATCACATTTTCATTCCTGTCTCGTATGTGATTTCGATCGGACTCATGCTGATGGGCCAGGGAATTGGGCTCCTGCCGATTGCAGCGCTCTTCACGTATCTCAAAGCGGCGGATTATTCTTTATTCAGTTCGGGGAAAGAAATTCTTTATCAGCCACTCCAACCCGAGCAAAAATACGGAGCGAAATATCTCACCGATATGCTCGTGTATAGAGCAGGGAAGGCCGTCGTGGCCCTCGTCTTGATTTATCTCCAGTCATCGACCATTCTTAATATGCTGATGTTCATTTTTCTGGGTATCTGGATTGTTCTGATCATCAAGCTTTTCCAACTTCACCGACAAATTTTCAGCTGAGGATATTATGAGAAACCCACTCCTTGAAACCCCGAGCGCACGTCACGGGGCCTATCCCTTTGACCAAATTAAGGCCGAACACTTTCTTCCTGCCCTGAAAGAGGCCGTGAACTCTGCGCGGACTAAGCTTGAAGAGTTTAAGAAGAAATCCGGATCGGATTTTCAGCACGTGATTGTTGAACAGGGCGAGCTTCAGGACCAGGTGAATTACATTGCCGGGATTTTTTATAATCTCCATTCGGCTGAATGTTCTGAAGAACTGGAAAAAATCTCTCCGGAAATTTCTGAGATCCTTACCAAGTTCGGGAACGATATTTCGCTTGATCCGACGATCTTTGCCAAGGTTAAGGCTTGCTACGAAACTCGTTTTGATCAAAAACTGAATGCAGAAGAAGCGAGAATTATCGAGCGAACTTATAAAGGTTTCGTGAGAAGTGGTGCGCTTCTGGCGGATTCGGAAAAAGAAAAAATCCGCACGATCGATGAAAAGCTCGCGAAGCTCACCTTGAACTTTTCTCAGAACGTTCTGAAAGCGACCAACGATTACAAACTCGAAATCACCGATAAGGCCGATCTCGAAGGACTTCCGGAATCGGCGATCGAAGCCGCGGCAGAAACTGCGGAGAAAAAAGGGAAGAAGGGATCGTGGGTTTTTGGTCTCGATGCTCCTTCCATGCTTCCATTCCTCACTTACTCGAAAAAGCGCGAGTTGAGAAAACAGCTATCCATCGCCAATCAGGCGAAGACCTTCAATAACCAGTACGACAATCAGGAAAATCTCAAAGACATCTTAAAGCTCAGAACTGAGCGCGCGAAACTTCTTGGTTACAACACTCACGCGGATTATGTTCTCGAAGAAAGGATGGCGATGTCGCCTAAGAAGGTGATGGATTTCCTTGAGGAGCTGCTCCAGAAGGCGAAACCACACGCAGAGAAGGAGCTTGGTAAGCTCAAGGCCCTCGCGAAGAAAGATGGCATCAATGATTTCCAGTCATATGATTCCGCTTATTATTCTGAAATCCTGAAAAAAGAAGAACTCAGCATGGATGATGAAATGCTTCGTCCATTCTTCAAACTGGAGAATGTGGTGGATGGGGTCTTCAAAGTCGCCAATCTTCTTTATGGTCTCAAGTTCAATGAAGTTTTCGATGTTCCAAAATACCACGAGGACGTAAGAACTTTTGAAGTCACCGATGAGGCAACCGGAAATTTCGTGGGTCTCTTCTATACGGACTTCTTTCCGAGAGCGACAAAGCGGGGAGGAGCATGGATGTCCGGCATTCGTGACCAGGGTCTCAAGAATGGAAAGATCGAACGTCCGCACATCATGATCGTGTGTAACTTCACCAAGCCGACAAAAACGAAACCTTCACTTCTCACTCTGGATGAAGTGCTGACTCTCTATCATGAGTTCGGTCACGCTCTTCACGGGCTTCTCTCGAACGTGAAATACCGCGATCTCTCAGGCACCAATGTGTACTGGGATTTCGTCGAGCTTCCGTCGCAGATCATGGAGAACTGGGTTCTTGAAAAAGAATGCCTGGATCTCTTCGCGGTTCACTATGAGACCGGTGAAAAGATTCCTGCGGAGCTCGTGAAAAAAATCAAAGAAAGTGGAAAGTTCCTGGAGGGGCTCGGGACAGTCAGACAGCTTACATTTGCCTTCCTCGATATGGCCTATCACATGCAGGACCCGACCAAGATTACGAACGTGGAAGAATTTGAGAAGAAGGCGACCGAGAAGACAACACTTCTTCCACGAATTCCGAACACAAGTGTTTCGACTTCGTTCTCTCACATTTTCGCCGGCGGATACTCTGCGGGATACTATTCTTATAAATGGGCCGAGGTACTGGACGCTGATGCGTTTGAATTCTTCCAGACTTCCGGGATCTTTAACCGGGAAGTGGCGAAGAAATTCCGCGAGCACATCCTGGAAAAGGGCGGCACTGAACATCCTATGGAACTCTATAAAAAATTCCGTGGTCAGGAACCGGACGTGGGAGCTCTTCTCCGGAGAGCGGGCCTGCACTGATTATCTTAAGTCTTTCTTAAGAGAGGCCGCCGAGGGTTTCCTGATTCATGCCAATGTGCGAAAGTAGTCAGCTATGAAAGATAAATTTGAACGCTATCATGCCGCTCAAAGTTGGTTCGCCAAGAGTGGCGAGCTTTATCGTTCAAGCCGTCATCGTGGCTTCGAAATTATCTGCGCTAAGATTGCAGAGGTCATGAATGTCAAACGGGTCGGCATCTGGTTCTTCACCATTGATCGCGAGGCCATCTTTGAAGAGATGACTTACATCGTGGGTGGTGACATGCACTCGGGATCCATCCTGAGAAAATCCGACTACCCATTTTACTTTGAAGAGATCAATCGCGAACGCGTTCTTGTGAGCAATGACACTCTTCATGACGTTTGCATGCGCGAGTTTGTGGAGAGCTATTCCAAGCCCAACCATATTGGTGCTCTCATGGATTCACCGATTTTCTCAGATGGAGAAGTCCTGGGCATTCTTTGCGTTGAGGACGTTAATGGCCCACGGAGCTGGGACATCATGGACATTAACTTTGCAGGTGCCTGTGCTGATCTTATCGGACGATTGATTGAATCCGAGAAACGCCACATCTACGAAAAAGAACTTCGTCACCGGATTAATTATCTGGAGAACGATCTCCGGAAGAAACTCGACGACCTGAATGAAGCGAAGCTTTCTCTCGACCTTGCTCTCGAATCCGCTCAGGTAGGTAAGTGGGACTGGGATCTTGCGACCAATGGTGTTTCCCTGAATAAGACCTGGTACACGAAGCTAGGTTACGAGTACAATGAGCTCCCTCAGAATTTCGAAACTTTTGAGGGACGTCTCCATCCTGATGATGTGGAAAGAGTGAAGCATGAGCTTGAACGTCACCTGAAAGGTGAAACACTTTTCTATGAGTGTCGTTACCGGATGATTACAAAGACCGGAGAAATTCAATGGTGTCTTGATCGGGGTTGTATC
>JBJMLZ010000059.1:0-6537 GCA_045805035.1 Bacteriovoracaceae bacterium | reverse complement strand
CTTCAATGCTCTCGATGCTCTTCGGACTCCCTACAGAATTGATATTCCCCAGCCCCTCTATTACGTCCTCGAGAAGTTTGAAGACCTCTTTAAAATTCTTGATCAGGATCTCCTGGGTCTCCTTGAAAAATCCAAGGAGTTGGGTGATTTTGAACCGCTCTTTGAGCCTGCGGGTGAAGAGCTTTAGCCATTCTTTGGACTATGCCGGGTAAAGTTCGCCCCACATCTCATTCTGGTCTTGAGGTTAGGGCCCATCCGCGTTTAAATCGGCCTATGCAGCAAGTGGCCCAGTATATTTTCTTATTCCTCGTCGCTACGACCGTTCTTAACTTTCTGATCGCGGTCGCTGCGCGCGCAAAAACCGCGAATAAGGAATTCAATCTCCTCGTCCTCTACTGGCTTTCACTGTTTGTGAATTTTGCGGCAGTTGCCATACTCTCTCAAAGTACAAACCAGATTGCCCTCGCTTTCTTCTTCAATGCCGCTCCGACCGCCCTGATGGCCAAGATCCTGAGAAATTCGCGGAACATTCCGACCAACTGGCCTCTTATTATTGGAGTTGAAGCGGGAGGGATGGCAGTTTCCGCTTATCTCCTTCTGGAGACAAATCTTGGTTTCAGCTTTTCGCTCATTCCTTTTATTCTGACGATCAGCTGGCCATGGGTTTATCCGATCTACGACACTCTCTGGAAGAATCGCTTCGAGGCCAACTGGATTGAAAAAGGCCTTGCGATTATTTTCATCACCGGTATCGCCAGTCACTTTGCCTTCGCGTTCTATCGCCTTGATGAAAGTGCGGCGTGGTGGGGATGGTCGCAGGCGATTGCCCACTATCAATGTATTTCCATTTTTCTCCCGCTTTTGATCAATCACCGTCGTGAAAAGAACGAGAGAAAAAACCTCGAGCTCGCGCTCGAAAAAATCTCCGGACGCCAGACCATCACTTCCTCCGTTGAGATTGATGAACTTTACCGTTCCCTTGAACTCCAGATCGGCCAGAAAGAAGAATACTCTCGCCAGCTTTCAGACACCAATCGCTATCTCGAAGAAGAGCGCGAGATGAATGAGATCCTCATCAAGACGATCTCTCATGACCTCGCGAATCCTCTCACTGTCGTGAGTGCTTATCTGGATATGATTCACACCGGCCGCATCTCCGCCGATGAGCAGGAAAAAATCCAGGAACGCATGCGCCACAACCTCAAGTCTGCGATGGACATGATCGCGCGGATCCGGAAAACAATCGTCACGCGCTCTGATGCCGATCTCATTCGTCTTGTGCCGGTGGATATTTCGATCGCACTCAAGAGAACGGAATTGTTTTTTGCGGAAAAGCTTCAGGCAAAAAACCTGAGACTGAAAGTTGATCTTCCGTCAGAGTACATGAAAGTTTCTGCCGATGAAAATGCGCTTGTAGAGCACGTTTTCGCCAACATTCTCTCTAATGCCATCAAGTTCTCCTATGAGAACAGCGATATCCTGATCAACGTCCGCGACACCAATGATGCCGTTGAAGTGGAATTCCGTGATTTCGGCGTGGGCATCAATCCGTCGCGATCGGAGAAAACCCGCTTCATCTCCACTCCGGGGACGAGAGGCGAAGAAGGAACCGGCTTCGGTCTCATCGTGATGGGCTACTTCCTGAGAAAATTCAAGGCCGATCTCAAAATCGTTCCGCATACGTCAGAAGGTGGAAGAGGAACGAGCTTTATCGTGACTTTGAAGAAGAGCTTCACAGTCAGTCCTGCCGTGGCCGTCGAGAACGCCAACTTCTACAGCTAAAAATCTAAGAAAACTTAATGTCAGCACCGGACCTTTCGAAGGTCCGGACACTTACTTTATGTCGCTTCTTTCTTTTAAGATCAGTCCTCACCGGAGGTCATATGGAAAGTTGGGTTCAGGACGTTGAGTACATTCTCATGCCCTCACGAAATCCTGTGAAGGGTTATGAGGCGCGATACTTTGCCGCCTATGAAGTGTGGAAGAAAGCGTGGACGAAATTCCGCGGAGAGATCGGAGTGAATGAGCCACTCTTCTCCGATGGTTTTTTACTCCCCCATGAAATGGGAGTCCTCTTTTATAAGGGCGAATGTGTGGGCTTCAGTGCCTTCACTCACGGCACTCTTGCTGAAGGGCCGCTCCCCGATCACTCGTGGTGGAAGGCCTGGACGCCGGAAGCGATCGAAAAACTTCGCGCGATCTCAAGTGATGCCATCATCTGCTCTCAGTTCACAGTGAATCCCGCGTTCGCCGGCAAGGGCCACATCGTGCGCTGGAAGGAAATTGTTTTCCTCTATACCTTCATGCGCTTTGAGCACTCCCGGGCGGGAGTCATGGCGGGTCACCTGAATCTCACGCGCGGAATGCAGAATGCCTGCGGAGAAACTTTCGGAGCGACGGTACTCGATCCCTGTCATCCGTTCAGTTACTTTGGCAAGGAGATCGATGCCCAGCTCGTGGCGTATGAAAGACACAACATCCGCATGATGCAGGAAAAAAGAGGCATCAATCGCCTCTGTGATGACCTGTGGTCAAGGCTCACTCACTTAACTGAATATCCATGTGAAAAAACCGTGCTTCCTTTCCGGAAAGCTGCCTGAGGAGAAAAAATGAACTGGGAAAAAATGCTGAAAGAGTCTGCTCAAAGTATCCGCATGAATTATCCGTCGGAACATTTCCGGAATAAAAACCACTATGCCTGGTGGCTCTCGCAGACCTATCACTTCGTCCGGCACTCGACTTCGCTTCTCGGACTTGCGCTTCCCTATCTTCGTGATGAAAAGCTCCGCGCCGTTTTTGAACATCATCTCGGCGAAGAGTCCCGGCACGATTTACTCGCCCTGAAGGACATTGAGAATCTTGGGCATTCGGTGTTTGAACCTTCGCGATTCACCGAGGCCTTTTATCAATCTCAGTATTACCGGATTCAATTTCAGGGTGGAGAGGCGCTCCTTGGTTACATCCTGTTTCTGGAAAACCTCGCAGTCACCTGGGGCAAAGAAATTTATGATGATCTCAATTCCGTTTATCCTAAATCACTTCTTTTCTTGCGCGTTCATGCAGAAGAGGATGTCAGTCACGTATCCCGCGCGATCGCTTTAGTGGAGGGCCTCTCTCCAGAAGCTCAACGAGTGATTGAGGAGAATCTCTCCTACTCACACCAACTGTATCTGGCGATGCTTCTGGAAGGAATCTCCCAACGTGCAAGAAAGGTCGCCTAATGTTGAGTTTTGTGAAGCCCTTCTTCAAATATTAAACACGACCTCTCAAGTTTTTTCATAATATTAGGCTCGATACCTTAAGTAAAAATGAAAAATCTAAGTATACTAAGGGAGGGATTATTCTTAACGACGGAGATTAAGAAAACGTGGATAAAATTGTCATCATCGAAGACGAAAAAGAAGTCGGCGAAATGTTGAAGTTTCTTCTGGAGAAGAATTCCTTCAACGTTGATTTCTATCCGTCTGCTGAAGATTTTTTTCTCGCTAAAAAATTTTACTCAACCTGCGTGTACATCATCGACTCGAACCTTCCGGGGATTCAGGGCGAAGACGTCATCCGCACGATCCGCTCAAAGGATAAACTTTCTCCGGTCTTCATCATCTCCGGCAACACCGAAGGTGAAGACATTTCCCACGGCCTTGCGTGTGGCGCTGACGATTATCTTCCGAAGCCATTCAACACCGACCACCTTCTTCAGAAGGTAAGAAACTCGGTGGAGAAAACGAAGATCGTTCTCGATAACATGATGAACGTCGGGATCAAGCTCATCCCTGAGGCCCACTCGATTCTCATCGACGGCACCACTGTGAACCTCACCCAGCGCGAGTTCACCATCATCGAAAGGCTTCTCAAGACTCCGGGAGATATCGTGACCCGGGAAGAACTTGTGAGCGATTTTGATGATTCTGAGGTGACCGTGCGGACGATCGATGTGCATGTCTCCTCGCTTCGTAAAAAGCTCGAGAAGATCAAGCTCTCCATCGAGACTGTCCGGGGCAAGGGCTATAAAATTCAGTCTTAAGACCCTGTAAAAGCCGCCCCTTCCATAGACAACACTGGCCCCTGCTTGCTAAAAACCTTTCTCTATGAAAGGCGCATTCTTCAATAAACCTCTGGAATGGAGTATCGAGACCGCGGATGAATCCTGGCAACAGGGCTCAAAGGTCAAAGGCACCCTCAAGGTAAAAAATCACGGAACGGAAAGTGTTTCTCTCGCGACTGCGGGCGCGGGTCTGGCCTACACCGATATCAAAAAAGTTCACGCCAAGACCGAAGGCGTTCTGAAACCAGCGCCGGTAAAAACTTTTGAAGAGGCGACACTTGGTGCCGGCGAATCGAAGGAACTCTCTTTTGAACTGGAACTTCCCGCCAACTGCCCGGTGACCGATAAAAAAGCGACTTACTTTCTGACGTACGGGCGCGACGCCGCGGAAAATCACCTGCAGCTCAATATCCAGCCGCGCGCACTCTTTGGAAAACTCACCGGGCTTCTCGATACCTTTTATCGCTTTAAGCTGAAAGAATTCAAAGGCACTAAAAACGGTGTCGAATACAAGCTCATTCCACCCACCGCCAGAGACATGGCCAATCTCGATTCGCTTCTTCTTGCCATGGAAATGGAAGGCGAAACTCTTAATCTCACTTTCGAGTTCCAGGTGAAAAAGCTCGACACGAGTGGAGTCACGAATTCCATCAAAAAAGAGACCGCCAAGATCAAAAGGTCCCTTGCCCCGAAGGAGTATTCCCTCGGTCGTGACATGATCAACCAGGACGCCCTTCTCAAAATGTTTGAGGGAGTCATCGGGGAAGTGAAGATCAAAAACGCCTTCTAAATCGCAAATTTTAGGTTAAAGTCTTTTTAATAATTGCGAAAATAGGTGAAAATAGCAGGAAATGCGAAACTCCCGAAACCTCCGGTGGTACTTCGCCCTGTTTGATGTCGTCGCCAGGGTCCGAGTTGCCCGGAACGATCTCGATACCCGGGTCATTCACAGTCACCTCACCATGGTGATCACGACCGGCGTTCTCATGTGGTCCTACGCGCTTCTCGCTTACAATTCTTTTTCCACTCCGATTCCAGGCATTGTCGGTGTCTGTGCCTCGCTGGTGCATCTGTTTTCTCCACTGCTCTTTTTAGTCACTGCCAATGGCGGAATCGTTTGTAGTATCGCTCTGGCCGCCGGCATGACTCATCAGATGACCTTCGCTTATTTCACCGGCGGATTCGATTCCTGCATCATCCAGTGGCTTCCCATCCTTCCGCTACTGGCGGGCTTCATTATGGGACGTCGTTGCCTGATTCTCTGGAGTGTCATCAGTACCGTAGGCATCGGCACTTATTTTTTCCTTCACCTCGAGGGTCATGCGTTTCCGTTTCTCATCACCGAGACCGGTTATCACTGGGCGCAGTCACTTCTTCTCTTCGGCTGGATCTTCATTCTTTTTTTCACCACGTGGGTTCACGTTTCGATGAAAGAACATTCAGAGGCAACTCTTCGCTCACAAGGGAAAAAGATCGACGATCTCTTCCGCGTTCTCTTTCATGATCTCGCCAACTCCCTCGGGCGAATTAACATCGGAATGAGTCTGGCCGAGCGCGAAGAAAATGCTCCTTCAACCGAACGGGGCCTTCAGGTGATCAGGGACGCGCAGGAAAGTATGACGGAGATCACACAAAACGTGCGCAAGATGTACGCGGTCTCCAAGGGCATGACCGAAGTGGACCTTTCCACATGCTCACTCAATGCTTCGATCTCTCATGTTCTCGGGATGTTTGCGCAGGAAATGGAAAAGAAAAAAATTCGCTTCTCGTATGACTTTGAAAAAAACAAAGACGTGAACATCATCGTTGAGCCCGTGAGTTTCAACAACCAGGTCCTCAGCAATATCATTTCCAATGCCATCAAGTTTTCCAATAACGGTGGAAGCATCAGTGTGCGCTGCTGGCCGGTTGGCGCGGAGATGGTAACTCTCGAAGTGAGAGACACCGGCATCGGCATGCCCGATGTTCTCGTGAAGAGTCTTTTTGATATGAACAAGCGCACTTCACGTCCCGGCACCAGCGGCGAAAGCGGTACCGGCTTTGGCATGCATATCATGCGTTCTTTCGTGGAAATGTATAAGGGTGAAGTTGTGGTTGAATCCGTGGACCGCGATCATTCACCGGACGCATGCGGAACATGCATCCGGCTTCTTCTTCGAGGATCCGTCGTCCGTCAGTGAGCGACAGGTTTATAAATCTTATTCAGACCTGAGAGTGGAAACTTTCCATCGCGGAACTGCGGATCTTTTTTCTTGGTCCACAGCATGTCTGGCCGGGTTTCCGTCAGCCACGTACCGCCGATGACTTTTCCATTCACATCCAGCTCAACGATGTATTCGTAGATCTTGAAGCGTGTCTTCTCATGAATCGTATTCGATACCGGTTCTTTGGAAACGAACGCGACTTCGCCTTCTGCCTCAAGCTCAGGCGTGAAGTAATCAAGCTCTTCCCCGTAAACCATCTTCGTCTTCATGTGAAGTTTTGATTTCACG
>JBJMLZ010000058.1:0-5460 GCA_045805035.1 Bacteriovoracaceae bacterium | reverse complement strand
AAGGGCGGTTGTCGAGAGCAGCAGGAACCCAACGAGCAATTTCATTTTTACCCCAACATTTTTTCGAATTCTGAGAGAAGATCCTCAGGAGTCTTATCGGACTTTGGTTTGGCTTCAGTGTTGTTTTCTGTGGGAGCTTCAGGAGCTGCAGCGGCGACAGGAGCCGCCGGTTCCGGTTCCGCTTCTGCTTCAGTTTCAGCAGAGGCAGGCTCACTCAGGAAATCTTCGAGAGCTTTTGTATCATCACTGGTGATGGTTTCATTTCCACCGATATCTTCCAGAAGATCGGCCACTTCAGCTTGTGGGGCCGGTGCCGAAGCTGGTTCTTCCTTGGCGATTTTCGGAACTCCACCCTGGGCCGCGAGCGAACGCTTGAGCTGCTCGTTTTCCTGCTGGAGGCGTTTGAGATTAGCAAGGTCATCTGAGATGATTTCAAATTCTTTCAAGCGATCGCGAATATCATCGCGTTCTTTGGTAACCATTTTGAGCTCGGTCTTAAGGGCCTCGTCTCCACCCATTGAACCACTTTTGAGTTGAGCAAGCAGAGCTTCGAGCTCTTTAATCTTTGCTTCAGCAGCTGTGAGGTTACTTTGTGATGTTCCGTATTTTGATTCGAGATCACGATTGGCGGCCTGAAGGGATCCAAGCTGCGCTTCAAGTTGAGCGATGAGAGCTTTTTTCTGATTGAGTTCTTCGAGGAGCGCTGTCGATGGTGCTCCGGAAACTGCGAGGCCGTCACCGCCACCCAGACCATGAAGAGGCATGACGGAAGGAACGCCACTGACATCAAGTCCGCCGCCGCGGAAGAGTGAAGATTTGAGTGCAGTTGAATTTTGAATAATGGAATCGAGATAATTTTTTACAACGTGAGCAGGAATAGCGTGTTTGTAGCTGTGATATTTTCTGCGATTGGAAAACCAAAGCCAGAGAATCAGCGTGGTGACGATCACAAGGAGTCCCGACGTAATCGTCAGGATAGGATCCGAAAAATTCGCGACATAGTTACTCACAGGATCCAACACAACCCCTCCATGGATTAGCTGAAAATAGCTGCTCTTCGTCTATTATCTAAGCCACGGGAATTTATGTCAAAGTAAGAAAGTTCTATCGTTTGTTGAGAATGCGCTCGAGTTCATCATAGAGATTCGGATCGGCAGTGAGAACCGAGTGACCGAAGGGATGATATTCTTTGCCTTCAATATTTGATATTTTTACTCCAGCTTCTTTGCAGATGAGGCCGGCCGCGGCCATGTCCCATGGCTGAAGCTTGTATTCCCAATAAGCATCCAGCATTCCTGCCGCTACATAGCTCATCTCAAGAGCAGCAGATCCCAATCTTCTCATCGCCCGCACTTCCGGAAATCTCTTCAGCAGATCTTTCTCCACTCGCTTACTGGTGAGGTTGGCCGACAATAGCGCTTCTTTAAAATTCTTTGAGCCCGTAGGGGCACTCAGACGAACTTTCACCTCGGTTTCACCGATGAGCCGGACCAACCACGCCCCCTGCCCTTTCACGGCATAGAAGAGTTCACAATTCACCGGATTGTAGACCACACCGGCAAGAGTTTCCTTTCCCTTGTTGAGAGCAAGACTTACGCAGAAAAACGGAACGCGATTGTAAAAATTGTTTGTTCCGTCCAGCGGATCAATCAACCAGATGTATTCGTTCGAAGGAAGTCCCACTGTATATTGTTTTTTGAAAGCATCTTCTTCGGAAAGAATGAGATGGTCCGGATAAAGCGCGCGGATTTTCCCCATCACGTAATTTTCTGAGATGAGATCGGCTTCAGTTGCGAGCCCCTGCTTTCCTTTATCGAGGATCTTCAGCGGTTTTTCGTAAGACTGCACGAGATGAGAATTGAGAATCTCTCCGCAATCGAAGGCCCATTCAATCATGTTCTGAAGGACAACCTCGAGGTCGAGCGAGGTTGAAACGCGCTTACTGGAGCGAGTCGTCTTCTTGATCTTCTTCTTCGGAGCTGTTTTCTTCATTGTGTAAATTCTCTAACGTTTCTAATTCATCCGGGGTGAGTTTTTCCGCAGGCACTGAGTACGATTCGGAGAGCCACTGGCCAAGATCGATCAGCCAGCATTTCTCACAACAAAATGGTCGGAACTCCGAGGAGAAATAATCGAACTTTTTTTTGCATGTAGGGCATTTCACTTCCCGATACTTCATAGCTTCAGCGTCCGCTTTAATTTTTCCGTGGCCTCAAGAAATTTCCCGGACATCTCTATCTCATGATCATCTATCCGCGAGATTAAGAAAAGACCCCTGAGTGAATTTGTACCGAAGATCCCTTCTGCCCTGGAAATTTCTTTCAATGGGATCTCACTTTCCTGAACCGAAGAAAAAATGTCCGGAGCTGCTTCGAGAACTCGTCTTCTCATAATTCCGTCCAGAACATGAGGCCCGACCGGAGCAGTGAAAAGCTTTCCGTCTTTCACGACAAAGACATTTGCAATCGATGTCTCAAGAACGGTGTCATCGTTGGAAATAAAAAGAACATCATCATCCTCCGGCCTCAGATTTTTTTTCTGAATCATGATCGATTCCAGATAATTTCCTGCCTTGAGATACGAAGGCCACCAGGATGGTCTCAACGGAGTCCGGACACTGCGAAGCTGGAATCGTTTTCCTTCATACTTTAACGGATCGTAAGGGCTGACGTCGACATGGAGACGAAGATCCATGACGGAGATGAGTCCATGAACATGAAGACCTCGTTCATGCTCACGATACAAAGTGAGACGGATGACCTTATCGCCTTCTTCAGCATCCAGGCGCGTCTCCAGCCGATCGCGCAGAAATGTGTACCAACGCTCCCCTTCGATAAAGGGACCATAGACAAATTCCACACTCTTTTTCAGGCGATCAAAATGGAGTTCCCAATCACGCGTGCGTCCGTCCACGAGCCGCATAGTCGTGAAGACCGATTCCCCATACATGAACGCCCTGTTAATACTTTCATTCATGGCCCCCTGATGATAGCTTTGATGGGGCATTTCAAACCAGTAGTTATTTATGATGCAATTAACCATCATTGGATTCGGCAATCAGGCGCGCTCCTGGGCCCTGAACCTCAGAGATTCCGGTGTACCGGTCCGCGTGGCCCTGCGCCCGGGCAGCACATCAGTCGTCGAGGCCAATAAAGAAAGAATTCAGGTAGTAGAAATCGGCTCGGAAGATTTTTACAAAAGTTCTGCCATCGCTCTGCTCATCCCTGATGATGTTCAGGAAAAGTTTCTTGCTGAACACGGAAAAAAAATTTCCGTCGGAACCGTGATTCTTTATGCTCACGGATATGCGGTTTCACGATTTGCGCTCGAAAAAAAATATCCCGATCTTCTCCATGTCCTCTATGCACCGAAAGCAATTGGCACTGAACTCCGAAGACAGTACCTGCTCAAAGGAAAACTCGGCGCAGTTTATTCACTTGAGCACGTGAAAGGAAATGTCTCGTCGATTGAATCTTGGGTGAAAGATATCGCGAAAAACATGGGCATTACCATGGGCCCTTACAAAACGACATTCCTCCGTGAAACGAACGCGGATCTTTATTCTGAGCAGGGACTTCTTTGCTCGCTCATTCCTTACGCGGCTTCCGAGATGTTCAATCACCTTGTGAAAGAAGGAACAGAGCCCGAACTTGCTTACTTTGAGTGCTGGCACGAACTCAAACTCATCATCAATGCCATGGTCGATAAAGGCCCCGAAGGATTTTTTGATCTCATCAGTCCCAATGCTCTCATCGGCGCAGAGAAAGGATTTCACCGTCTCATGTCTGACGATTTCAAAAAACGCATGCACTCTCTTCTCGATGACATTAAGTCGGGAAAGTTTGACGACGAAGTGAAGTCAGCAAACTTGCCAAAGCTCCGCCAGGAAATTCGCGAGAGATGGCAGAAAGACGAACTCAATAAAACATTTCTCAGGATCAATTCATGAAAAAGTTAAACGTGCGCGATATCCGCAAGGCGAAGAAAGGGAATCTCCAGGTGCTGACCTGTTATGATTTTCAGACTGCGGCACTGATGAATGAGACCGCACTTGATATGCTGCTTGTGGGAGACAGTCTCGGAAATGTTATCCTCGGCTACGAAACGACAGTGGAAGTCACTCTTCAGGAAATGATTATTTTTGGCCAGGCAGTAAGAAGAGGCGCTCCGGATAAATTTCTTATCGTCGATCTTCCGTTCGGAAGCTACTCGACCGTCACGCAAGGGCTACATGAGGCCACCAAACTTTTCAAACAAACGAAAGCGGAAGCCATAAAGCTTGAAGGAGCTTTTCCTTATCAGCTGAAACTGATCGAGCGTCTCACTCAAACCGGAATTCCGGTCGTAGGCCATATTGGTCTAACCCCGCAGTCGGTTCACCAGCAAGGTGGATACTATGTTCATGGAAAGACCGATGAATCCCAGCATCGCCTGATGAGAGAGGCGAAGGCCCTCGAGGCGGCGGGTGCATTCATGATTGTTCTTGAATTCGTGGAAGAGCATCTCGCGACGAAAATTACCGAAGAAGTTTCGGTGCCGACGATTGGTATCGGCTCCGGCAAGAAAACTGACGGACAGGTTCTGGTCGTGAACGATCTTTTGAGATTAGGACCAAAAATGCCGCCAAAATTCATGACTCCGATTGTGGATATTTTCACGATCAAAAAGAAAGCGATCGAAGACTATCTGAAGGCGCAGGGGAAGTAGCATGCGAGGTCTCATCACCCTCGACTTCGGCAACACTCATGCCACCGCAGGAGTTTTCTCCCTCGGCCCGAATCCCGCTCTCATTAAAAAAATTCCCCTGAGTGAGCTGCAAATCTTTTTATCTCAGCTTGGAATGTCCGCGCATAATTCGCAATTGGTACTTTCCGATGTCAAACCCCGCGAGGAGGAATTGCAACCACTTCTTGAATCGGGCTTTCTCCTCACTCGCGTGAAGGATTACTGGCGCGGAAAAAAATTTCACGGCATGAATGTCAATTACACTGAGACTCTCGGAGAAGATCGGCTCATCAGTGCTTTCTATGCTTATAAAAAATTAAAAGCGAATGTTCTCGTGATTGATGCCGGAACGTTTGTCACGATGGATGTGGTAACCACCAATGGTTTTGAAGGTGGTTACATTATTCCGGGAATTGAAACATATCTTTCGACTTATCAACGCGGGGAAAATCTCAAAAACTTCTCGCTCACACCCGCGAAAGAACATGCCCTTCCTCATGACTCTGAAACCGCCATGGCCGGAAGTTATTCTGCTTTCGCCGCCCTGGCCCGCAAGCTTATCCAGGAGCATCAAATTCAGAAGGTCTTGATAACTGGTGGCGCCTCCTCTCTCTGGGAAAAGCTTCTGGGAGAATTGAATTTGCCTTCGGTTGTGGAGACTCATCCCGATTTGATACACTCTGCGCTTCTTTACTGGATGACGACACAGATAGAACCGCTATGAAAATCATTCTT
>JBJMLZ010000057.1:0-9010 GCA_045805035.1 Bacteriovoracaceae bacterium | reverse complement strand
GATCGCCTTTTTCTCCATGAGCTCCGTCGGGAGATGGAGCCAGGCGGGATCGAGATTTCCCTGAATGAAAACGTGCGGAGGAAGAAGTTTTTGAATTTCTACCAGGTCACATCTCCAGTCGACACCGATGACGTCAATATTGGTCAGATCGAGCGCTTTCACGTGCGCAGCTTGCGTGTGCTTGGAGTAGTAGATCACCTTTTTATCCGGGCAGGATTTCTTAAACTGACGGATCACACTCATGAGTTTTGGAACGATGAGTTCTTTGTAATCGCCCGGTGAAAGTTCACCCGCTGCCGTATCAAAGAGGCAAATCGCATCCGCGCCGCCTTCGGCCTGCACTTTCATTTCTTTCAAGAGCTGCGGGATGAGCATTTCCGTGAAGCCTTCCCAGCGTCCGTCGTAGAGACCTTTCTTCGCGGAAACGAGATTTCCTGCGTGAGATCCTTCAACCGCATAAGTATAGAGTGTGAAAGGAGCGCCGACGAATCCAAGGAGAGTCACATCTTTTGGTAAACGTTTTCTCAAGAGCTCACAGGCCTTGCCCTGGAAGGAATAGAAACTTTCGCCGACAGATTTCAGAGAGAGTTTTTTCAGGTCTTCCGGTTTTTCCAGGTGCCACTCAAGCGTTGGCGGACCTGAGTGATAGGAGAGACCGAGCCCCAATTGTTCGAGCGGGAAAAGAAGATCAGAGAAAAGAATGGCGGCATTGAATCCGAAATCCTGAATTGGTCCGAGTGTTACTTCGCAAGCAAGCTCCGGATCCTTACACATCGTCATGAAGTCAGAATTCTTTTTGATGTTCTGATAGTGCGAGTGATAACGGCCCGCTTGTCTCATGAACCACACTGGAAGTGTGTTGCCACGATTTTCAAAGATATTCATGCTAGTTTCCTTTCCATTCCAGTTTGTAGCCCACTCCGCGCACGGAAGTGATTTTGAGTTCAGTCGCTGCGTCTGATTCGGCCCAGCGGCGAAGCTTCACAATATAATTGTCGATCGTGCGATTGGTAGGGAAAGCGTCCGCGCCCCAGATCGACTCGATCATTTCATCGCGGGTGACGACTTCGTTTTTCTTTTCAAGAAGAAGCTCGAGGATCGCGCATTCTTTTTGTCCCAATGATGAGACAGCTCCGCTGCCATCCTGGATCTCAAAGCGCTTGGGCCAGAAAATCAGCTTCCCGAAACGATACTCATCCAGATTCACCATGATCCGCGTACGAGTTTTCAAAATCCGATCAAGGCGTAGCGTGAGTTCTTTCAGCTCAAAGGGTTTCGTGATGTAGTCTTCCGCACCAAGTTCAAGTCCTTCTACTCTCAGAGAGGGATCATTAAGGGCAGTACAGAAGAGAAGAACGCAGTCCTTTCTCTTTGCACGAAATTCCCGCGCGAGTTCAATTCCTGAACCATCCGGAAGACCAATATCCAGGATCGCTACTGCGGGTTTGATCTCCACAAATTTCTTGCGGGCCTCGGCGCAGCTCGCGGCAAGTTCCACCTGAAATTTCTTCGCGCGAAGATAATCCCGGAGCGTTTGCCCGAGGTTCGGTTCATCTTCCACGAGAAGTAGTTGAAGATCGCTCATGCTTCCGCCTTTTCAAAACAAAGCTGGAAGCGGAGGCGGTCGTCACTTTTTACGATGAAGTTTCCGCGCATCTTCTTCATGAGACTCTTAATGAGATAAAGACCGATGCCCGAGCCCTTGGAGGAATTGTGTTTGTAAAAAAGTTCACCCAGGCGATCCACCGGACCGGAAAACTTTTTCCCGTGGTCATCGTAAGTCAGAAGGACCTGTTGCCCCTGAAGCTCCGAAGTCACCGAGATTTTTTTGGTTGAAGGATTATGTCTCAGCGTATTTTCGATGAGATTTCTGATGATCATGTTGAGCGCTAGCTCATCCGCCATGACTTCCGAAGCGCCGCTTGCAAGTTTCAGCTCCAACGGAATTCCCGCCAGCCGCCTTTCGTGACGACGAAAATATTTCTCCAGGCTCACCGGCGAGAGGGTGAGAACACCATCCTGCTCAATTCTTGAGAGCTGCAAACTCTTTTCAAGTTCACTCTCAAGATTATCCGTGTCTTCAATCAAGCGCCTCGTAAGAGAACTCAATTGATCATGCGAATGCGTTTCATCTTCAATGAGGTCTTTAATCACTTCTGCCTGCAAGCGCATGCTCGCCAGCGGCGTTTTCAACTCATGCGAAAGCGAAGAGAAGAACGCCTGCATTGCTTTTGATTTTCTCAAGTCCCGGAAATACATCACAAAGAGTGATCCACCGAGAAGAAGAAGGAAAATGAAGAAGAACGAACCTTCCCATCTCATCATGTTTAAAAAGCGCGACTCAGAACCGAGCTGCGGAAGATTTAACGACGATAATTTAGAATGCAGTTGGAAGACAAGGAAGAGCCACCAGGAACCGATCCCGAAAAGGAGGACCACCCAGAGGAGAGTGAGTCCGTAGAACCAGCGGCGGGCCTTGATTACGTCCATAGTCTCCGTTTCAGGTCTTCCTGAACTTTTCCATCGTGAGCGAGGGATCCGAAGCCCACTTCGTATCCGTTAGGTGCCAGATAAATTCCCTTGTTGAGGAAGACTTTGAAGAGCTCGCGGAATCTTTCACCCATGTTCGCTGGAAGCTGGGTGATGTTCGTGAGCTTGCCTTTCATCGGAATCGGATAGAAGAGCGAACCGTAACGGATGATTTCGTAATCACCGAAGCCGTTCTTATCCATCCAATCTTTCATGAGTGCCACGACGTTCTCAGTATTCTTATCGAGCTTCACGTACGCTTCCGGCGTGAGCTTCTTCAGGTTCACAAGTCCCGCCGCCATCGCGACCGGATTTCCGGAAAGAGTTCCTGCCTGATAAACCGGACCAACTGGTGCGAGATATTCCATGAATTTTCTCGGGCCCGCGACTGCTCCCACCGGCATACCACCACCGATGATTTTTCCGTAGGTCACGATGTCCGGAGTGATGCCGGTTTTTTCCGCCATCCCGCCGAAGCCAATTCTGAATCCGGAAATCACTTCATCGAAAACGAGAAGAGCGCCGTGCTTGTCGCAAAGATCGCGGAGACCTTTCAAAAAACTTTCTTCCTGAATGAGAAGACCATTGTTCGCTGGCAGCGGTTCAATGAAGATCGCGGCAATTTGTCCCGGATGATCGTGGAAGACGCGCTCAACTCCAACGAGGTCAGCGAGCTCGCAGATGAGCGTGTCGCCCGCCTGCTTGTCCGTCACACCCTTGGAAGAGGCTTCCGCTTCACCCGCAAGTCCTGAGCCCGCTTTGATCAACATGGCATCGAGATGCCCGTGATAGCAGCCATTGAATTTGATAATTTTTGGTTTGCCGGTAATCCCGCGCGCGAGACGAACCGCGGTCATCACCGCTTCCGTCCCGGAATTCATGAAACGAATCTGCTCAATGTGCTTGATCCGGTTCACAATGTATTCGGCGAGCTCAAGCGAATATTTTTCACACGCGCCGAAGGTCCAGCCGTTATCAAGCGCCTTGATGATCGCTTCCTTGATCTCCGGATCCTGATGACCATGAATCAACGGACCGAAGCTCATGCAGAAATCGATGTAGTCTTTTCCTTCTTCATCCCAGATGTAGGCGCCTTTCCCGCGATTAATGAATCGCGGAGTGGTGTGAAGGCCCTTGAACGAACGAACCGGAGAGTGAACGCCTCCCGGAACATATTGGAGAGATTTCTTAAAGAGTTCTTCTGAGTTCATAACTTATCCTTCACCAACTCGGTAAAATTCATCCATCCCCGGAAGAGGTGTCACGGTCACGTGCGCTTTTCTGAATTCGTCCCAGGTTTTCCCGAGACCACAGAAGTGGAGTGCTTCTTTTAAAAAAGGAAATGCTTTCAGGAAATGCTGATACTCCGGATAGCTTGACCAGAAACACGCGCCGACTTCACGAAGTTCATGTTCGTAAGCGGGATCAATTTTTTTCGGGATTCGTTTATAGCAACCAATGACCGCACCTAAATCGTTTTTCCCATCATCATGGGAAAGTGTCAGCCAGTCATCACGAAGATCAGCGTTCATCATTCGCAGCGCCTGAGAGTTTCTGAGATCGTGGAGATCCTGCGTGCCCAGACTGTCACTTGTGCCATTAATCCAGAAACCAGCTTCGGTGAGTATCGCCGCAGATTTCGTTCCCGCCGCCCACAGTGAGGCAGGCCGGCCCTTCACTGAGCTTTGAAGCGAGGGGAGACAGTAGCGGGAAGTGACGAAGACATGTTTCTTTTCAAGCTCAAGCATTCTCTTCTCAGGAACTTTCTCGAGGTATTCATCATAAACCACGCCGGATCTCGTTCCTTTCGGAAGACCGACGAAAAGTTTTTTCTTTGCTGGTTTCGGAATCGTGACTCCTTCGAGCCACTTCAGATCGATCTTTTTACCGTCGACCTCACCCGCGTGCACGTGAAGAAAATAATTCTCGATTTGTTTCACGTGGATCCCAACCGCGAGGTGACAACCGCCACCATACTCCTTGAAGGCCTTTCGCTCCCGGAAGACTTCTTCCACGGTTCTTTCGTGCGCAAGTTGCGCGAGGATCTTCAGGAGTTTTCCGCCGTCCTCGCGGCCCTCACGCGTTTCAATCCCCAGCGCTCCCTGGGAAGCGGCAGAAGGAAAAGTGCTTTGCGGGAGAACGAGATAGTTCATCTTCTTCAGAAGCTCAGAAAGCTCCTGCGCGGATTTATGAGTCTGCGCGAGACGCTCAAGTCCCGCCAGTGCCAGCGTGATTGCGTGGTACTGACCTTCGCGGAGTTTTTTGATCCGCGTGTTCACATTGCCCCTCAATGTTTCGCAACGGATGGGACAGTTTCTTGCTTTGAGATGCGGGAGAAAACCGGAAAGCTTATTTGTAATGTTAGTGATTCTTCTCGGTGACGAAGTCCCCACTACGAATTCACCTTCCCAATTGGAAAGCTTGTCGACGTTCTCCTGAGAAATGAGAAGAATGTCGTGAGCGAATTTTCTTTCCGTCACTGCCGCAAGCTTGATGCCTTCCGGACGAACTGAACCAAGATCCTTGTACGAGTGGATGACGAGATCGACTTCACCTTTCAAGAGCGCTTCATCAAGCTCCTTCGTGAAAAAATCTTTTCCTTCAAGCTGCCACAGCGGCTTGTTGGTGATCTGGTCACCCTGAGTTTGAATGAGCACAAGTTCAAACGATTCGCCGGAAATCCGCTCGAGTTCGTTCTTGATCAATGTTGATTGCGTAACGGCGAGGAGCGAGCCCCTCGTACCAATTTTATAAGTGGCCATAGTGGATTAGAGATATCTCACGTCGGAGGCGATTTGAGGAGCTTGAAGGTCCTGGCGGGCATTCAATTTCGCCTCAAGGAGAGACTTTCTTTTGGTTGTAATGGCAATCATGGCCGCACGGGCCAGAGTGATTTGCTGTTCTTTCTGGGTTTCAACCACCGCGCCCTCTTCAAAGATGTCCTGAAGGCGAACGACACCGTCAGCAACACCGAGAGTCGTAGAAACGACTGAGGGGCTTCCGAGGTCGACGAAAAGTCCCTTTTCCCATGAAGCGAAGAACTCTTCATCAAAAAGGATTTCTCCTGCACCAATGGTGTTGGCGATATAGGATTCGTTCACGAGTTCGTGACGATTTTCCCAAGGGATCACCGAAATTTTATGAAAGCTAGCAAGCTCATTCACGCGCTCAGAATTTCTCGCGCAGATAGAGACACGAACTTTTTTCTTCAGCTGATTGATCAGATCTTCCGCGAGCATTCCTGAGCCAACAATCACCACGTGAAGGGCACGCGCTCTCTGGAAATGCCTGCGTGTGAGAGACGCATACGTCTTCTGAGAAATGCCAATGAGGTATTGCGTACGAATGTCTTTGGCGTCTTTAAAAAGCTTCTCAAGAATTGTGAGGAGCTTGGTATCTTTGAAAGTTGTCGCAGCGTAAAGCTTGTACGCCTCTTTGAACTGGCCGACGATTTCGTTCTCACCGATCAACTTACTTTTGAGGCCGCAGATTGTTTCGAGAAGATAGAGATAAGCTTCTTCACCCATCACGAGTTCGTGCGCAGGAAGATTTTCACAATGGCGAAGCGGCTCGTGGTTCATGGCGAGAACCATCGTCCGCTGACAGGTTGAAAGAATGAAGGATCCCGGCGCGAGATCAACCGGATCGAGAGATCCTGCGGGGAAATTCCAGAGTGTAAGGCCACGAAGCATGCTCTTACTTTAAATAAGGAAGCGCATTTGTTTGTCATGGAAGTGTCATTGGGCCTAGAAAATCGCTGATTTAGGCCAAATATTATTTAGTTGGCCCGCCACGTCATCTTGACACATTCTTATAAATTCATTTTATGTCAGAACTGAAATCTTTTTAGTAACTTGGAATCTTCATGACAACGTGGCTAAAAACTCAGTTTCTCGCCTTTGACCAGAGGGTCGACGGGGCGGTGAGCTTCTTCTTCCGGCACTGGGGCAAGACCCGCTTTATGGTGGCGATGTCGAAGAAGGCACAGTACCTCGGACTCGAAAATCTCTTCCTTAAAGGGCCGAAGGCCTTCGTTTACTTTTTTATCTTTTACCTGATTAGAGATACCATTCTTTATATCATCATCCCCATAGGCTTTGCTGCCTGGTTCGATTAGGAGAACAGATGGAGACGTTCACCATTATTTACACCCTCCTCGGAGGTCTCGGACTCTTCTTCTATGGAATGAAGTTTATCTCCGATGGTTTGCAGGCGGTCTCCGGCGACGTCATCCGAAAAATGATCAACTCTCTTACTGCCAATCGATTTATGGCGGTGGCAGTTGGTCTCCTTGTGACTTGTCTTGTTCAGTCATCTTCAGTCACAACCGTGATGACGGTGGGTTTTGTGAACGCGAGCCTCATGAATCTCACTCAGGCGATCGCAGTGATTCTTGGTGCAAACATCGGAACCACGATCACTGGCTGGCTCATCTCTCTCAATCTCGGACAATTCGCACTTCTTCTCGTTGGCCTCGGATTCTTTCCTGGTCTCTTCTCAAAAACTGAACGCTGGCAGCACCTCGGGATGAGTATCCTCGGTGTGGGTCTTTTGTTCATGGGCCTCAATGCGATGGCCTCCGCTTTCCTTCCCCTGAAGGCGAGTGCGGCGTTCATGGACTCGATTACGTATTTCACGAAAGACCACGCGGGTGCCTACATTTCGTCAGTGATGATGGGATGCTTACTCACGATGATCGTTCAATCATCAACTGCGATGGTGGCGATCACGATGGTGATGGCGTTTGTCGGCATTCTCCCATTCCACACTTCGATCTGCATGGTTCTCGGTGAGAACATCGGCACAACTATTTCCGCGCTTCTTGCTTCGATTGGTGCAACTTCCAACGCCCGTCGCGCGGCCAGCGCTCACGCGATCATCAAAGTGGTGAACGTCTGTATCGTGCTCATGATTTTCCCTCTGTATCTGAAGGCGGTCGACGCTGTTATTCCGATGGATCCGAATGAGATGAACGAACTCGGATTTTTTCCATACGTCATGACTCACATTGCATGGGCCCACACGCTCTTCAATGTGATCGCGGCAGTGATTTTCCTTCCGTTCACGAATGTTCTCGCGAAAGCAGTTTGTAACATCGTGCCTGAACGTCATGAAAAAGAAGTTCCGCATCTTCTCGTCCTCGGTGATCCACAGAACATGCTTCCTGCCGCTTCGATGACTCAAGCGGAATCCGAACTTCGCAAGATGAAGGAAATCGTTGAGCGCATGTACAAACTCAACCGTGAGTTTTGGGAAGAAGCCGAGTTTGATACAAAGAGACTCGCCAAGATCATCGACTACGAACGCATCACCGATAACATCCATAAAGAGATCACGGTTTTCCTTTGTTACGTCATGGAAAAGCCCATGTCTCACCATCAGTCTGAGCAGCTTCAGTCGATGATTAAGATCGCGGATGAGATGGAAAGTGTCGCGGACTATATTGAGCGTCTCGCTAACTACCGCGAGCGCTTCAAGAAAGATGAGAAGCTCACGGGAGATTCACGTGCTGAGTTCTTCCAGTTCCTCGACGAAGTGTGGAATTTCTTTGCGCTCGTCACGTCAGGTCTTTCTGATGGTGAAGCACTCGACATGACCAAGATTGAAAATAAATCGCACGAGCTTCAGCTCTGGGCCGATTCGATGAGAGAAAAACACCTCGATAGAATCTCGAAAGGTACTTACCCGGCGGTTACTGCACTCACATATTCCGATATGGTGGTGGCGCTGAGAAAGATTCGTGCGCACTCGTTCCTCATGGCAGGAGCGATTGAGAATTTCCACTCTAAGCACGAATAAATTTGTAACTCGTCCGCTGATGATACTTTTCTCCTGAGGAAAGTAACGTCGGCGGAAACTCCGGTCGGTTTGGTGAGTCTGGATAGTGTTGCGCCTCGAGTGCGACTCCCGCGTAGGGAAGCGAAAGATAAAATCCCGTATAGAGCATCAGGCCTGGTTCAGTTGTTCTCACTTCGAGGGTTCTTCCCGATATTTTATGAGTGAGTTTCGCCGCGATCTTTTCTCCATTAAGAACATAATTGTGATTGAATCCGTCTTTTGCGACATCAATTTCTTTTCCGATGAGTTTCGGTTTTCGGAAATCGGTTTTGCCTTCGACCGGAAGAATATTTCCAGTTGGGATGTAGGTAATAGGATCCGCTTCCGTGTATTTGTCCGCGGCAATCTCGAGCTCGTGATCAAGGATCGTTGATCCCGGATTTCCGGAGAGATTGAAGTAGCAGTGATGAGTGAGATTGATGTGCGTGTCTTTGTCCGTGTGTGCTTTGTACTCGATCACGAATTCATTATCGTCGGTGAGTGAGTAAGTTACATTGATCGATAAATTTCCCGGATGCCCTTCAGTTCCGTCAGGCGAGAGGTGAGTGAGACGATACTTTTTTTGAGTCTCAACTTCGGTCACTTCCCAGAAGATCTTATCCAGGCCCACTTTCCCGCCGTGAAGGGAGTTCATCCCGTCATT
>JBJMLZ010000056.1:0-12235 GCA_045805035.1 Bacteriovoracaceae bacterium | reverse complement strand
GGATAGCTTCACGATCGACCAGGACAACAATCTCATCTTCACTGACTCACTTCTTCAGGAAGCTCCGATTGGTGAAAGAGTAGATGATAAAGTCTTCTCGATCTACAAGGTGAATCTGCCGACTGATAAAACAACGTCCTCGCTTTAATCTCCGATGAGGAAAGCTGGATTATTGTTGGTGGCCCTCGCGATTTCCTCATGGGCCCGCGCAGATGTGATGAACCTGAATGAATTTGTCCCGACCCACCTCGAGGACGCCACTCCCGTACAGGAAAAAGTGGTGAATACTCAGCTGGGTGGGGCCTTTGAAAAAGATCATCAGGATCAACTGACTTACCGTCCGGATATACGTTACGGTTACGACAAGAGAACACAGCTTGAATTTCAATCGACGATGAAGTCGGGTGGCGATGAGCTCCGAAGTGGTCAGACAACAGCAGCGGCCCAGTATGACGTGAATGAAAGTGATAATGCGTTTCCCGTCATCGCCATCAACCCTTTCGTTTCCTTTCCCACTGGCAAGCACTCCGAAGGTCTTGATTACGGCGGTAAGCTCATTTTGACTTCGACCCTGAAAGGAACGACCTCCAGACCTGAGACGCAAATTCATGTGAATTACCAGCTTCGCCACAATGCCTCGCGAAGATCGGGTGAGCGCGCAGAAGAAGCGACTTATGGCCTTGGTCTCTCACGGCGATTGATGGACAATCTCGCGCTCGTGGTCGACTTCATGCATTTTGATGAAGCGCTCACCGGACAAGGAAAGGATTACGCGGAAGCGGGGCTCCACCAACAGGTGCATAAAGGTGTATACTTAAGTTACGGTTTCGGTAAAGGAACCTCACCGGGGTCGCCTGAGTGGACCGGTATCTTCAGCTTTGAAGTTGAGATTTGAAATGAAAGAGGCCTTCCGTAAGTTTGCTTCGAAATGTTCCAACGTTGCAGGCTCAGCGTGGACTTTTGCTTTTGCCGTCGCCACGATTCTCATCTGGGCAGCACTCGGTCACACGTTCAATTACTCAGACACCTGGCAGCTGATTATCAACACCAGCACGACGATCATCACATTTCTCATGGTGTTTCTCATTCAGAACACACAGAACCGCGATAGTAAATCACTTCACCTGAAAATTGATGAACTCATCCGCGCCAATAAGCACGCGCGAAACATGATGATTAATCTGGATCAGGCTTCCGACGAACAACTCGATGAACTTCACAAAGAGCTGAGCGAATTGCGTGATGAAGCTTCTGAAAAAATTGAGCACGTAAAAGGTCACAAGCAAAGCCGAAAGACGAAGCGTCAGGAATAACTTTCTGTCGAATGATCTTTCAGTCCTGTCACTCCCTGCATGCGCGCACATCCCGCACAACAATACACATTCAGTCCGTCTTCCACGCCGTGGCCAATGATCCGTGTGTCACAGCTCTTGCAGTGTGGGGCAAGTTTGTTAATGGCGCATTCAAAGCAATCAAATGAGTAATCTTTTCCATTCATCTGTATTTTGAAAGTGCCTTCATAGGCATTTCCGCAGTTGTCACATCTTTCCATAGTCGACCTCACAGCAAAGTTCGTTACTGTGCTTTTACACAGCAAATCGTGTACCAGTGCTTTTTTGGGTCCATCCTAGAGGGAGCCAGGAGGTCCCGTATGTCACTCTTAAATAACGTCCCAATCAACCGAAAAAATCAGGATCGGAAAAATATTTTTTCGGATTTCTTTGACCTGTATGCGCGGGAGTTTTTCTCTCCAATGCTCGGGGGAGATGAGCGGACAGAAACCTTCATGCCGAAAGTGGAGCTCGATGAGACAGATCGGGGTTACTTTGTCCGCGCTGAGCTTCCGGGGTTAAAAGAAGAAGATATTCATCTCACCCTGGATGAAAACGTATTGATCATTGAGGGTGAAAAGAAATCTGAAAAAAATGATGAGAGAAAAAGTTCTTATCGTTCGGAATTCAATTATGGTTCTTTTTACCGGACAGTGCCTTTGCGCTCAGATGTCGATAACAACAACATCGAGGCCACTTATCGCGACGGCATCCTCAGCGTGCATTTCCTGAAAAAAAATGATGGGACGGAGAAGACAAGAAAGATTGAAATCAATAGGGGTCAACCTACTCAGTAGGAGGAACTTGTAAGGGCCATCCCCCCGGAAGGCCCTTACGTTTCCCCGTCCAGCGTGGACCAATAAAACTCTCTCCCTGATGCAAGAATTATCTCTTCCTCCTGGATTCACCCGGGGAAAAAACGACAATTTCACTATTTGCAGGAAACATGGGGTAAGGACGGCGCCAAGAATTTTCGCCTATGGGAAGTCGAGAGAAAGAACCATCGGCTGGTGATCAGATCCATCCGAAGCAAAGACTTCTGCGTGACGGACAGTGAGTCCTCTCACAAAAGCATGATCGAGAAAGTTCTTCGTACCCACTGCGGTCATGCGAAGGTCCCCGTGAAGAAGCTTCACTTCTTTCAGTTTCAATGAAGAGGCGAGTGCCTGCACTTCGTGATAGCGCTCTTTGGTACGAGTATTGAAGTCGCCCGCAAGAAGAACAGGCCCGGTGTGCGCAGAAATCTCCGCGCGAAACTGAGCGAGGTGATGAGCGAAGGCATCTTTATCAGCGAAGTTAATTCCGTGAACAGAAATCACGAGAAGCTGAGACTCAGAACCTTCCACGTCATACTTTGCGTAGACCGTGCTCTTCGGTGTGTTTGTGAGTGGCTCCATATCGATCGTGTGTTGAATCTTCAACCATTCAGGTTTGACGTCTCCGCCGATCATGTTGCCAGTCGCTTCGTTGTTGTACATGAGATAAGTGAAGCTCATGCCCATGTCCCATTCGTAATTCTGAAACCACGAAAGACCTGTCGTGAAGTAAGGAGCAGTGTAGGCTTCCTGGATGAGGAGAAGTTCTTTGTCTTTGCCGAACTTCAAAAACTCCGCACCAAAATCCGGAAGCGCGCCTTTTTTTACATTCCACACGAGGACATCAAGACCCTCTGAAGGAAGTCTCTCACCAGTTGTTCCACCCCAGGAAACATGCGCCTGATTTTCCGGAATGTGACCAAAATAACGGTCCACTGGATTGCGAGGACCAGGGTCTTTCGCAAGGCCGGTTGAGGTGGCCAGAATTAAAGTTAGCAGCGCCAAATTCTTCATCTATCAGGAATATTGACCATGAGGGTTAAATTGAAAACTTGCGGTGCAGCAAAAAATTGAGAAAGACGACCTTGAACACGACGAAATTGGCCCTTAGGATGTTCACCTCTCACCAACATCAAGGATGCTCCATGGACCGGAAGTACCTCAGCGCCCCTTTTGATATGTCCGAATACATTTTCGGGAAACGTTTCACTCTCGGGGGCCGTGATTTCGACCTCGAAGAAAAGCTAGAAAACGAGAAAAGCGCGTGCAACGTGACACCCTCTGAGAAGAAGCAGAAGATTTCTGCCGAGGAGTCACAGCATGATCAAGGTCGAGGTCTGGTCCGATATTAATTGCCCTTACTGTTACATCGGTAAAAAAAATCTCGAGCGTGCGCTGGAAAAATTTCCCCGCGCAGAAAGTGTTGAAGTGGAATGGAAAAGCTTCGAGCTTGATCCTTATGCCAATCCACCCAAAGACGCCGACAACGTCGATCTCATCGCAAAAAAATACGGCCGTGATCGCTCGTGGGTTGAGTCCATGAATGAGCGGATCGCTGACATGGGAAGAGAAGCAGGAATTGATTTTCATTTCGAGAAAGTAAAACCTGCCAACTCGTTCAAGGCCCACAAGCTTCTTCACCTGGCGAAATTCTACGGCATTCAGAATGAAATGAAAGAGACGCTCCTTTACGCCAAGTTCACCGAAGGGAAAGACATCAGCGATGTTGAGACACTCGTAAAAATTGCGGTGGCCTTGAAGCTTGATGAAAAAGAAACGCGCGAAGTTCTTCAAGGAACGCGCTTTGATCGCGACGTGCGTGCGGATGAAGAAATGGCGGCGAGAATGGGAATCAGTGGAGTGCCGTTTTTTGTGGTGAATGGAACTGATGCGCTTTCCGGGGCCCAGCCACCGGAAGCCTTCGTCGAAGTCCTTGAAAGCATGAATTAGCCATCCATTTTTGATATCAATATCTTTCAATCTATCTATTTTATTTCCGAGTGGTTTGGTCGTATAAATGGACCAACACACACAAAGGAACACACATGAAAGCTTCACTCGCCTTGGTCGCTCTTTTCTTTTCTTTCGCGGTTTTTGCCCAGGAAGAAGGGGACATCATCAAAGAAACATGGACCTGTAATGCTGGTGAAGTGAAGTTCACTGCGGTGATCACTGCTAAGAAAGTGACTGCTTCAATCGATGCCTACGGTTCAGGTAAAACAGAGATGAATCTTGAGAAAAATTTCACCGGCCTTGAAGATGGTATGACTACGAAATTCACAGGGAATGTTCTTGAGCACGATACCTGGGACTTTGATGCCACACTGGTGAGAACGGGTGAAGACTTCGAGTGGAGTGACAAGAAGCGGATCGAAACAAAAGCTCAGATGTCACTGATCACCTCCATGTTCATCGACTGTGTAGGTAATCGCGCCGCTGCTGACCTCATCGATTGCAAAGTAGTCATCGAAAGAAAATAGGGCCATCATGGGGGAATGAAATACTTCCCCCTTGTTTTCATATTCGTGAGCGGCCTATCCGGCTGCTCATCTTCATCTCCTCAAAAAAATCTCTCGCAAGAAAAATTGAAAGCGCTTCAGGAAGAAGACAACCGAATCATTGAAACGATTCATGAAGAACCACTGAGGCAGGGAAGAAAAACCACGCAGACTGAGAATGGAATCACCTCCGAGATCTGGAAGTGGAAGGAAGATCATGGGTCACCGTTTGAGCAGACTGAAGAGCTTCTCTACAAAAATGGCGAGCTCATCTCGCGCACATTCAGTGATCCTCAATCCGCATACAAAGGTTCAATTCAGTATAAGGATGGGAAGGTGATCCAGCTCACCGAAGAAAAAAAGAACCAGGTGACGGTGATTATCTTTGATGAGCTTGAGCGACTGAAGGGCAGAATGAATTATCCCGGCAAGGAATGCCTTCTTTATCACGAAGGCGCAAATCCCCATGGTGAAGACTTCGCCAAGTGCGAAGCGATGTTCAACACCGCTCCTTAGCAGCTCCGGAGTTCTTTCAGAAGACGTTTCTGTTCTTTATCAATGTGAGTATTCTCAAATCCCTTGAGGTAAGGCAGAAGAACTTTTCCGATTACCTTCAGCGATTCACGTCGGGCATAGCGCTTGGAGTTTGACGGAACAAGGTGCCACGGGTTTTTCTTCGTGCTGTTTTTCTTCATGAATTCATCCACGGCGCCGACGTAATCGTTCCATTTTTTTCTCGCGTGAATATCGGCTTCACTGATCTTCCACTGTTTCAGCGGATCTTCCAGGCGTTCTTCAAAACGTTCCAGTTGTTCCTTCTTACTGATGGCGAGAAAGATTTTAATGAGAATGATTCCGTCACGGGTAAGCATTTCCTCAAACGCATTGATTTCATCATAGGCCTCTTCAAGCCGCTTTGAAGGTGTGAGTTTGTCGACTTTCTCCACGAGCACACGCCCGTACCAGGAACGATCAAAAATTGTAATGTGGCCGGGAGGAGGAAGCCGGCGCCAGAAGCGATAGAGCCAGTGCTTGCCTTGCTCGATTTTCTTCGGAGCCGCGATAGGAATAACTTTGATGGAACGCGGATCAAGTTTTTCCGTGATCGTGCGGATCGTGCCACCTTTTCCGGCGGCATCGAATCCTTCAAAGATAATCACGACTCGTTCCTGCAGATGAAAAACCGCCTGCTGAACTTTGAGCATCTTGAGCTGAAGCTCTTCGATCTCTTCATCGAGCTTGTCTTTGCCGGGCATGACCTTCGGTTTTTTATCGAGGTCTTTTAAAAGTTCGGAGAGTGACTGGTGAGACATGCTTGCTCCTTTCAGTCACTATTATTGATTCTGTTCCTCGCGCTTGTCACGATCAAGTTGCTCATCTTTTCCCCAGAATTGGTACTCACCATCTTTATAGGGTCCAGGGTGGAAAGGATCGAGATCCGGAGAAGTCGCTTCTTCCTGTTTTTGTTTTTCAGGAACTGCCGGAGGATTTGTTGTTTTGACCGAGGGCTTGTCGGTTTGCGGATTACCCGGAACGTTGCGATTGGCCTGGGCAAACGCATTGGTGAAAAGAGAAAGGAAACAGATCGCGAAAAGGACTTTCATAGGAGTCCTCCTTTGATCAGGATATGGTATCGACTTTGGCCTTCTCCGTCTTGGCGCGGATCTCCTCCACAACTTCCTCGTAGTAAGAATGATTGCTTACAATATGCGCACCGATGGAGGCGCAAAGAGCAGCAAGCATCATAGGAAATACCACTGCATGTCGGTCCGTCATTTCTAACACGAGAATGAAAGACGTAATTGGTGTGTGAGTGATGCCGGTAAGAAATCCTACCATGCCGGCCAACCCGAGAAGCACCATGAGTTCCGGGTCAATGAAAGAAGCAAGTGTTCCACCAATCACTGCACCAGCGGAAAGTGCGGGAGCAAAAACTCCTCCTGCGACTCCTGTGGTGGAAGTTAAGAGTGGCATGAAGAACCGCGTGAGACTTTCATACCAGGGGAGAGTGTCCTTGGAGAAAAGAACGACGTTAATCGACTCTTTCCCGGAGTAACCATGTCGCGAGCCGAGGTAATGAATGGCAGTGACAAGAATGAGACCCACGCAACCCACGACGGTGAACTGCTGCCACATTTTCAAACGTGCACGCCAGCGCATGAGGATGATCAGATATTTCGTGAAAGCTCCTCCAAGAATACCGGAGAGGAACGCAGTGATGACAACCAGGCTTACTGACCACGAAGTGAGATCAGCATCTACTCCCGGAGTTCCGAGAAAGAGATAACTTCCATTAATCGCCTGAGAAGCGAGACCAGCGATGATCACAGAAAGAATAAGAACATCCCGGAAATTCCGGACGTGTTCTTTACTCAGTTCTTCAATCGCAAAAATAACTCCACCGATTGGCGTATTAAAGGCAGCGGAGAGACCACCTGCGGCCCCTGCGACGAGGAGCTGTTCAGTTTTTACTTTGAGTCCCCAGCGCTGGGCAAATTTCCCGACGTTGTAGGAGATCGCTGCTGCAATTTGTAGCGAAGGACCTTCTCTTCCGGTCGCAGCGCCAACGAAAACGGCAAGGACGTTTGAAATAATTTTTACAATGACGACCATTTTGCGGAGAAATCGGTAGAGAAGAGTGCCGTCTTTGATTTCAATGCAAGCGATAACCTGGGGAATGCCTGCACCGGTTGCTCCAGGAGCAACGTAAACGATCAGCGCATAGGAAACCATGAGACCAATCGGGCCGAGGATAAAACTCGTTACCGGAAAATTATGAAAGAATGCATGTGAAGCATATTCGGCGTAATTGAAGATGCGGGCATAAGCGCAGCAGATGACTGCGGAGATGAGACCGATTACGACAAAGAGAACACTTTCTTCAAAATGACGTTCGAGAAATTTATGTTTGATGACTTTAAGAACAGATGTCTTCATGTACTACCGTAGTTTCTGATGTGTTTCACGAGGGGATGGACCTCAAGGTCTTTCTTCGGAATGTTCGCATAAATGTAAATGGAATGTTTCCAGAATCCTTCGCGTGGCCCCAGGAGATGTATCCTGTCCTGATAGAGAGATGATTTCACATATGGAAGAGGAAGAAAAGCGCAACCTGATCCGCTCGCGACAAATCGCACGAGACAAGAAACAATGTTTGATTCAAGAACAATGTTTTTCTTGAATCCATGTTTACGGCGGAAGGTCTGAAACTCTTCGCCAAGTTTTGTATCTTTAGTAGGAACGATGAGATCTTGCCCGAAGAAATCGAGAATCTTCTGAATGTTGGAAGCATCATTGATAACCGGAGAAGATGGCGCTTTCTCGGAAGTCGCAAAAAACACCGGAAAATCTACCTTCACATGATTCCAGGTCGATTCAACTTTCTCATGAGACAGGAGTATGTCGGTTTCATCATTTTCGGTTTTGTTAAGCGCTTCTTCAGTGGTGGAGGTCAGAATCGCCATCTTTCGGCTCCCGCGCTTTGCGAGCTTTGAAACAACTTCCGCAACGAAGGGTCTTTCCACTTCATGAGTCACGTGAATACGAAGCGAACTTTTTTCTTCCGGCGCAGCTTTTGTCTCAAGTTTCTTCTGAACTTCTTCTCTGAGATCATAAAAAAGAGGCGAGAGATCGAGCAATTCTCTGCCCTTTGATGTGAGACTGATGGACTTTCCGTTTCTGAGGAAAAGAGGTGAGCCCACTTGCTCCTCGAGGTTCTTTATTTGCATGCTCAAAGAAGGCTGGCTCATTCCCAAAACGCCTGCTGCTTTAGAGATATTGAGGTGTTCGGCACAGATGAAAAACGAGTATAGAAGATTCAAATTAAGCATATAAAAAATCCTTATATCAGAAGTTGTAATATAGTTATTGCTTATTTGGAAGGGTTAAATATAATTTCATTCAGTGAAACTATCCCTTCGTTTTATCCTCCCTTTAATGATTGTTCTCGGATTGGTGGCGTATCTCCTCGTACCGGTCGTGGACAGTTTAACGCTCCAATGGTTCAAGCGGGATCTCGATCTCAGGGCCGAATTGATTGGCAGGTCCCTGAACGGATCTCTCCTGAATCTCGAAAAGGCCCTGGAAGGCACAGTCGTTCCGGGTCTCTTCGAGGAGTACACCAAAGATGAACGTCTTCTTGCCATCGGTTATTGTGATGAACAGAATCACTTCCGCTATCGGACCAATCACTTTCCGGATGAAATTAACTGCAGGTCTTCTACCGGTAACGAGATCAACGAACTTGCTCAGGGGCCCGTTCACGTTGCGATCGTCCCGTCAGAAATTGCCGGTGCTCACGGAAAGCTCGTCATTGTTCACGATTTAAGTTTTGTTCAACGTCGTTCCGACGCCACAAGATTTTACATCGTGGTTTTATTCATCGTTCTCGCCCTCCTGATTTCTCTTTTAACGACATTCATCGTTCAGCTCAGCTGGCGCGGATGGGTTTCCGGAATTCGATCTCTCATTCGTGGCGACGGAATCTTCAGCCTCATGGCATCCAATCCCACTGCGGAAATAAAACCGATTGCAAAAGAACTGAGACAACTTGTTCGCGAACTGGAGAGAGAACGCAAGATCCGCGATGAATCACAGATCTCATGGACGCCGGCTTCATTGAAAGAAATCCTGAACAAAGAACTTTCCGGTGATGAGATTGTGATTCTTTCTAACCGTGAGCCTTACATTCACACGAGAAAAGAAGGAAAGGTTGAAGTTCAGGTTCCGGCAAGCGGACTCGTGACTGCACTTGAACCGATCATGCGCGCGTGTTCGGGAACCTGGATCGCTCACGGAAGCGGCAATGCTGATCGTGAGTTCGTGGATAAAAACGATCACGTGCTGGTACCACCTGATAAACCTGCTTATCGCATTCGTCGCGTGTGGCTCTCAAAGGAAGAGGAAGAGGGTTACTACTACGGTTTTTCCAATGAAGGATTGTGGCCTCTTTGTCATATTGCTCACACGAGACCCACTTTCAGAACGGAAGATTGGGAACAGTATCGGGATGTGAATCAGAAGTTTGCAAGTGCGGTTCTGAAAGAAGTCATGACGGATGATCCGGTGATTCTGATTCAGGATTATCACTTTGCGCTTGTTCCACGAATGATCAGAAATAAACTTCCGAAAGCGACGATCATTACTTTCTGGCACATTCCCTGGCCCAATGCTGAGTCTTTCGGCATTTGTCCGTGGAGAGAAGAAATCCTGGAAGGACTTCTTGGCAGCAGCATCCTCGGTTTCCATACCCACTTTCATTGTAATAATTTCCTCGCCGCGACTGACCGGTATCTTGAGTGTCGAATCGACAGGGATCTGTCGATGATCTCGTACCGGAAAAAAATGACTGCGGTGAAGGCGTATCCGATCTCCATCGAGTGGCCTTCGAGATGGCTGGCATCTGTACCATCCGTCTTCGAATGCCGCTCGCGGATACGGTCCCTCAATAATCTTGCCGTAGATGCAAGAATTGGACTTGGAGTTGACCGGCTTGATTACACGAAAGGGATTCTGGAAAGGTTCCTCGCGGTCGAGCGGATGCTTGAAATTTATCCGGAGTTCCAGGGGAAATTTACTTTCATTCAGATCGCAGCGCCTACCCGGAGTGCTATCGGACAGTATCAGCACTTTGAAAGTGATGTGCGTGCGCTCGCAGCGAAGATCAATAAAAGATTTTCTTCGGAAAATTATACTCCGATCATTCTTCTCGTGAGACATCACGAACCAAATGAAGTGTTTGAATATTTCCGTGGCAGTGATTTGTGTTTTGTCAGCAGCCTTCACGACGGAATGAATCTCGTAGCAAAGGAATTTATTTCTGCACGCGATGACGAGACCGGTGTTCTTCTCCTGAGTCAGTTTGCAGGAGCCGCCAAGGAACTACCGGAGGCCCTCGTTTTGAATCCCTATAACATTGATCAGTGTGCTCATGCTCTGGCGGCTTCGCTTCATATGCCGATTGCCGAGCAGAAAGAACGCATGAGAAATCTCCGCGCACATGTTCAGGAGAATAACGTATTCCGATGGGCAGGAAAAATGCTCATGGATGCGGCACGGATGCGACAGAGAGGGCGGATTGAAACCCGCTTTCAGCAGGAGGCATGATGGACTATTTATTGAACCCCCGGAATATGAAAATCTTAGAATCGTTCTGTTTGGCACGAACGCTCTTTGCCTTCGATTATGACGGCACACTTGCGCCGATCGTTTCTGATCCTGAGAAAGCAGTCATGAACAAATCTACAGCTGCTCTTTTTGTACGCTTGAATGAACTCACTCCGGTGGCAGTTCTCACCGGAAGAAAAGTTTCTGATGTCGAACGTCTCCTTCCCATAAAACCGCGATACATCATTGGGAATCATGGTGCAGAAGGGACCCAAACAGAAGCGGACCTTCAATACATGAGAGAGCAGGTTCAGCGCTGGATGAAAACCGTCGCAGAAATCTTGCCGGTGATGCAAAAGCTTGGGGTCACCGTTGAGGATAAAGAATTTTCACTCAGTTTTCATTATCGTCAGGCCTCAGATCTTAAAGTCGCGGAGGGGGCCATCGAGTTTTTCATTCAGCGTCTGCCTCAGTCGCGCATCACTCGCGGAAAGGCCGTGATCAACGTTTTGCCTGCGAACTCTGTTGATAAGGGGAAGGCACTTGATCATATGATGTGGAAGGAAAAATTTTCTTTCGGTCTGTACTTCGGTGATGACCAGACTGATGAAGATGTCTTCCGTTATACGAATAACCGTCTTCTCACGGTGAAAATCGGCCAGGAAGATAGTCACGCCCGTTTTTACTTAAAATCACAATCTGAAATGGAAGAAGTCCTGTTTCATCTCGTGAACTTCGTCACCGCTGGAGCAGTACCACGCTGAATCCGCGCGCATCCGTTCGGCCTGAGTTTTTGTAGCTATGAGGCTTGTCGCCGGGAAAGTTCAGAACATCTCCCGCCTTCACCTGAAAAATTTCTCCCATCACTGCAATGGTAAACTGACCTGAGAGACAGGTGAAGAACTCCCGCGTGCCTTCAACATGAGGAGTGCCGGCAAAACCTGCACCTGGGTCGAGAATAATTTCGTCAATCTGAGTGGGTCCCTCTTTTTCCGGAAGAATTTTTCTGATCTTTAATCCTTTCCTTGGTTTTTGAACGGGTACTTCTTCCGAAGTGATCAGATTACATTCCGCGCGGGGAGGTGAGAGGAGTTCATCCATGGAAACCTGGAGTGCGCGGGAAAGTTTGAGAAGGACTTCCATCGTCGGATTGGAAGATCCGGATTCAATCAATGCGATAGAGGCGCGGGTTGCTCCGGAGAGCTCGGCGAGCCGTGCTTGAGTGAGGGTACGTTTTTGCCTTAGCGTGATGACGTTTTGGGCAAGGTTTTTTGAACTGTCCTGAACGGTAATGGTCATGGCTCATTATAATAACAGTCTTGTTATTTTAATGTCCAGTGTGATGAACGACCTTTCTGACTTCAGGACTTTTGAAGGCCCGTAAATAATCAAGAGAGTAGTCACCTGATCCTTCGGTGAAGAACCAGATAAACATCACCAAAAACAAAAACTCCTGTGCGCCGAAGAGATCGTTCACAGATTTAAT
>JBJMLZ010000055.1:0-5969 GCA_045805035.1 Bacteriovoracaceae bacterium | reverse complement strand
CGACCATCATGCCAGGCCAGAGTGTGAACCTTTCCTTCTTTGTTTCAAATGCAACGTCTCTTGTGCTGAACCCTGGCAACATCAACGTCCTCGGAAAATCCTCCTTCAGCGTGATGCCTTCAGCGACGACCACTTACTCTCTTACTGCCTCCAACAGCGGTGGCTCCGTAAGCGCATCGAAGGCGATTACAGTTTCGGCACCAACTGCTTCGCTCATGCCGTTTGTGGACATTACACGAATCATGACTCCAGCAGTGGGTTACAGTCAATTTATGATTTATCCTATTCCGGATTACTATGTTGGCACCCCATCATGGACACCGGGGGAGAATAGTGACGTTGGTGCTTTCCGCACAGTTTGTTCGCCTTCACACATGAGCTTTGATGATCCTATCGTTTTCCCTGGTCAGCCGGGGAAAGCTCACCTTCACTCTTTCTTCGGCAACACGAAGACTGATGCCTACTCAACCACCGACTCTCTCCTTGCAGGGGGGAACTCTACCTGTCGCGGTGGTATTGCTAACCGTTCTGCGTACTGGATGCCGACTATGATTGATACTCTTGATGGCAGACCGATCCAGGCGCGTTCGCTGATCGTTTACTACAAGACCGGTTACAATAACATTCCGCTTAGCTCGTTCTCGAACATCCCGAAAGGAATTCACCTTCTCGCAGGAAACTCGAAAGCGACCACTGCTGCCGAGGCTCTTGATTATCGAAGTGTTTTTAAATGTATCGGTATCAACACTGACGCCAACTATGGTTACACGAAAGAAATTGTGAACTGTAAGTACGGCGAAGAGCTCTGGCAGGGAATCACTTTCCCTCAATGCTGGAATGGAGTAGATCTGGATTCTCCGGATCACAAATCGCACATGTCCTATGTAAATGAGCAGGGGCTGTGTCCTTCTACTCACCCAGTTCCGCTTCCGGAAGTGACTTTCAACTTGATCTACACTGTCGGTGCCAATGATGATCTCTCGAGATGGCGTTTGTCTTCCGACAATTATGACAAATCTCTGCCGGGTGGATATTCCAACCACGGTGACTGGATGTTCGGCTGGCAACAGGACATCGCAGACGCCTGGATGCAGAATTGTGATCGCGCCAAGAGAGACTGTCAGGCGCATCTTCTCGGCGACGGACGCTACATGGAAGGGCCGTAAAATTACTCGACGATTTGAGAGGACTTCGTTCTTCACGATGTGTCCGGATCCTGCAAACAAGGTCCGATCGAGAAAAAAATCGCAGAGATAAGTGAAGGTGCCTTCTTCTTCGGTTCCGGCCAGGTAAGTTTTACACAATTCCGACATCTCATCTCGGAATGGCCGTATCTTCCGCGCCATGAAATTCACACTCCCCCTCCTCGCATTCATCTTGTCTCTTAGCGCCCACGCTCAGATTCATTACTACACACCTGAACCCGCGAAGGCAGAGGCGGTTAACAGTATCATTACAAAATATACGCCCGCTCTCATTGAGCGCTGGAAGAATGAACCGAAAGTCCGCTTTATTGATTTCAATGCAGTTCAGGGAACTGCAAGCGCACCATTGAATGTTCCGACGTACGATTTTTATTCAGGACTTTTTCTGGCGCTTGAACCGGAAGAGCTCGTACTTGTGACCTGCCATGAGACGGGCCACCTCCTGGGAACAATCACACTTCGCCAGAGTGACGACTACATTCAGAGAAACTTCGACCTTTCACCGGAAAGCGAAGCTGATTATTGGGGTGGCGGTTGCGTCCTCGCACACGTGAAAGAAAAAGATCTTCGTCTTTCTCCGGTGGATCCGCGCTGTGACGTCGTACCGGCGGAAGAACAGGAACATTGCACTTATGCGATCAATCTTTATCTCACTGCCTACCCGAAGATCTTCCACGCCTCCGTGAATCCGGAAGCGGCGGAGAATATCGTTTACGACCGCGGAAATGGAATTGATTTCCGCTACGGCACTCCGGATTGTCGCGCACTGACTGCGGTCCACGCGATCACCGGCAAAGCACGTCCAACCTGTTGGTATAATCCAAAATAAATAGGAGTTCTCATGAAAACTTTTATCGTCGTAACTCTCGCGCTTATGTCAGTCTCAGCTTTTGCTGACATCACTCTTTCCCGTGATTCTCGCCCAGTCGACGGCCCACTGGTCGAACTTAAAATTAAAAACGAAAACTCACGCCATAGCGCGACTGTCACTCTCCGCACTGTGATCGTGAGCCGCATGAGCAGCGAGCAACAAGAGTCAAAAGAAGTGCTCGGAGTGAGCATGGACTGTGACGTGAAAAAAGCTGGCGGAAAAATTAAGTCGGTTTACTGTGTGGATGATCGCCGTCCAGTGGATGGCCCGAAGACAGAAGTGATCGTGGAAGATACTCGCATCGGTTACCAGGTGACTCAGAAAGTGACGATCGTCAGCCGCATGAGTGGTCAGGAAAGCACAACTTCAAAAGTTGTAGCGGTCGGCCTCAAATAACTTAAAAAAAGAAAGGGACCTTCGGGTCCCTTTTTTATTCCACAATCTGCCTGAGATTCTGGAACCCTTCATTCATGTCTTTCCTGAGCATTTTCCTGCAATCCACGAGTGTCACAAAGAGCTTACCGAAGAATCCATTCTCCCCTTGCATGGACCAGGTAAAGCGCGTGTCCGGTCCGACAGGTTCAATCTGATAGGTAATGAGATTGTCCGCTTTCATCGGCCGCGACATAAGAAGCCGTAGTTTCACTTCCTGATTGGGGACGACAGAGAGAATCTCTACCGAACCTGCGCCCACTTCTTTTTTTCCATCGAAAACTAATTTCGATCCAGGAGCGCCATCGTTGCCTGAGAATGTTTTCTTCATGTTCAGGTCGCGCTTCTCATACGGTGACCAGTTCCCGCCGAGCTTCAGCTGACTGATATAAGGAAAGATTTTATCCGGTGAGGCCTTGATCACCGCACTCTCTGAATGCGTGAAGAGCGAGGGTCGGGTGGCAACGTAAATGACGAAGCCGACGATGAGAATAGCGACTGCCAGAATAATAATGTTCATCATACTTTTGCCTCATAGCTCATGACTTCCCAGAGATGCCCATCGAGATCGACGAAGGCCTGGCCATACATAAAGCCTTCATCCTGAGGTTCATGATACGCACGCCCACCCGCCGCCACTGCTCTCTTGATGATTTCATCAACGTCTGATCTTTTTGCCACATTAATGCACATCAGAGTCTGAATGTTTTTCTTCGGATCCGCCACATCACGGTCCGGGATGAAATTTTTAAAGAACGGTTTCGTAAGAAGCATGGTGAAAATATTGTCTGAGAGAATCACACACGCGGCATGCTCGTTCGTAAACTCGGGCTTAAATTCAAAACCGAGCTTCGAGAAAAACATTTTGGATTTTTCTAAATCATTCACTGCTACATTGACGTAGATCTGCTGCGCACGCATATGGTCTCCTTTATTGTACTGATCAGTACAATAACCTGACTCGGCTTTTAACTCAAGCCTTTGTACTAATTAGAACATATGTTACGATAATCACATGGCACGGGTAAATGAAACGAAGCAAAACATGATCAACGCCGCTTTGGAACTTTTCCATAAGCAGGGCGTGAATGCCACAAGCATCGATCAGATCCTCGCCCGTTCCGATACGGGCAAAAGCCAGTTCACATATTATTTTCAAAACAAAGATGGCCTCATCCGCGCCACCATCCACTTTCTCGCGGAAGTGATTAAAAATGGCAGGGCAGAAACTGGCTATGAAATCAACACCTGGTCCGACATGGAGAACTGGTTTGAAACCTACATTCAATTCCAGAAGAGTGTTGATTTCGAACTCTCCTGTCCTCTCGGAACCATCGCCAATGATCTCAGTAACGATCAGGAGCTTCTCCGTCAGGAAGTACGACTTTTTCTTGAATGGTGTCGCGGAAAGATCGCGCGCTTCTTCGCGGAGAGAAAGGCCGCAGGAGAACTCGACAACAAAGTGAATCCGGATTCCCTCGCGGATTTCTGCATCTCCATCATGCAGGGTGGAATGCTTCTCACGAAAATGAAAAGAGAAAGTGATATGTTTGAGAATGCGGCCAAGGAAGCTATTCAATATCTCCGTATGCTTCGAAAGAAAAAGTGAGCGACATGGAAAACATCATTGAAGTGCAGAATCTCTCGAAGACCTACAAGACCGGATTCCACGCGCTGGAAAACGTCAACTTGTCCGTCAAAAAGGGTGAGATCTTCGCTCTCCTCGGACCCAACGGTGCGGGAAAGACAACTCTCATCAATATCATCTGCGGAATTGTGAATCCGGGAACGGGAAAAGTTCTCGTCGCAGGTTTTGATAACGTGAAAGATTACAAGCGGGCGCGCAATCACATCGGACTCGTTCCGCAGGAACTCACGACGGATATGTTTGAACCCGTGATGAGAACCGTGAAGTTCAGCCGGAATCTTTTTGGTAAGGCGAGCAATGATAAACACATCGAAAAAGTCCTGAAAGACCTCACTCTCTGGGAAAAACGCAATGACCGCATCATGACTCTCTCGGGAGGAATGAAACGAAGACTGATGATTGCGAAAGCTCTCTCGCATGAACCGGATATTTTGTTTCTTGATGAACCGACTGCGGGAGTCGATGTACAGCTTCGTCGCGAAATGTGGGAGATGGTCCGTAAACTCCGTGATGGCGGCGTGACCGTGATTCTTACCACTCACTATATTGAAGAAGCGCAGGAAATGGCGGATCGGATCGGGATTATCAATAAAGGGAAACTCGTCCTCGTTGAAGAGAAATCACAACTGCTTAAAAATCTCGGTAAGCGCCAGCTTGTAGTCACTCTCAAGAATGAGCTTGATAACGATTTAAAAGATCTTCCGGTGGAAGTATCACCTGATCGCCTCTCCCTCACCTTCACTTTCGACTCCACTGCTGCAGACTCCGGCATTTCTCAGCTCATGAGAAAACTTGATGAGAAAGGAATCGATTATAAGGACCTTCACACTCACGAAAGCTCGCTCGAAGACATCTTTGTTTCACTGGTAGGTAAGAAATGAATCTCCACAGTATCCGCGCGATTTATTTTTTTGAAATGTCCCGGTTCTTCCGCACTCTCGGGCAGAGTATTGCTTCACCGGTGATCTCGACTTCACTTTACTTTATTGTTTTTGGCTCGGCAGTCGCTTCACGCATGGGCGCGATCGATAACGTAAAATATGGAGCCTTCATTGTTCCGGGCCTTGTGATGCTCTCGATTCTTACTGAAAGTATTTCCAATGCTTCGTTTGGAATTTACTTCCCGCGCTTCTCGGGGACGATCTACGAAATCCTTTCCGCTCCCATTTCTGCGTTTGAAACCGTTCTGGGTTACGTTGGTGCTGCCGCAACGAAATCGATCATCCTGGGCGCCAGCATTCTTCTGACTGCGCGCTTGTTTGTGGATTACGAGGTCGCTCACCCCTTCTGGATGATCGCGTTCCTCGTTCTCACTTCAATCACTTTTTCTCTTTTCGGATTTATCATTGGCATCTGGGCCGACGGCTTTGAAAAACTCCAGATTGTTCCAACCCTCATCATCACTCCCCTCACCTTCCTCGGAGGAAGTTTCTATTCCATCAAAATGCTTCCGCCCCTCTGGCAGAAAGTCACACTCTTCAATCCGGTGGTCTATCTCGTGAGCGGCTTCCGCTGGAGCTTCTATGAAGTCTCTGACGTGAGCGTGGGTCTCAGCCTGGGCATGACCGCACTCTTCATGGTGAGCTGTCTTGCGGTGATCTGGGTGATCTTTAAAACCGGTTATAAAATTAAGGCATAAATGCAGAACCAAAACTTCAATCACCGGTGGGTGATCTTCTTCCTCGGTGTACTTAATGCTCTGACACCTTTTACGATCGATCTTTATCTCCCCGCCTTCGCGGATATCGCTAAAGACCTCAACACTCACGTTGCCCGCGTTTCTCTTTCCGTTGCCACCTATTTCAACGGCTAT
>JBJMLZ010000054.1:0-5024 GCA_045805035.1 Bacteriovoracaceae bacterium | reverse complement strand
GTGGGTGGTCCTAATGAACGCACAGACTTTCATGTGAATGAAACCGAAGAATGGTTTTATCAGCTGGAAGGAACGATGTTCCTCAAGACGATCAATAAGGAAGGAAAGTTTGAAGACATTCACCTGAAAGGTGGGGATGTGTTTCTTCTTCCGGGCGGAGTGCCTCACTCACCACAGAGAGCGGCCGGTTCCATCGGGATCGTCATTGAAAAGGTGAGAGATGAGAAAAACATTGATGGCCTTCAGTGGTACTGCAAGAATTGCGGCAATAAACTCTACGAAGAATTCTTTAAGCTGAAAGACATCGAAACGGATTTTCCTCCGGTTTTTGATCGCTACTACAATTCTGATCACACTAAATGCAAGAAGTGTGGCACCGTCAACGGAAAGACCTGGTCATGAAAATTGATATCCACACACATATCCTTCCACCCGACATTCCTAAGTTTAAAGAAAAGTTTGGCTATGGTGGATTCATTGAACTGAAGCATAACCACGTCTGCGGAAAAAGCTGTAGTGCGGACATGGTGGATGACTCCGGGAAATTTTTCCGGAAGATCGAACCTAATTGTTACGAGGCCACGGAAAGGAAAACCGACACGATTCAGGTGCTTTCTACCGTGCCCGTGATGTTTTCTTACTGGGCAAAACCAAATCATGGCGAATATGTTTCTCAATTTCTGAATGATCACGTCGCTGAAGTCGTGACCAGTCATCCGAAAAAATTCATCGCCCTCGGCACACTTCCGATGCAGGCGCCGGAGCTGGCAGTAAAAGAAGTCGCTCGCCTGAAAAAAATGGGAGTGACTGGAGTTCAGATCGGTTCTAACGTGAATGAGTGGAACCTCTGCGAACCAAAACTTTTTCCGGTCTACGAGGCGCTCGAGCACAATAACATGTGTCTCTTCGTTCATCCCTGGAACATGATGGGACAGGAAAAGATGCCGAAGTACTGGCTTCCATGGCTTGTGGGAATGCCGGCAGAAACAAGTCTCGCCATTTGTTCCATGATCTTTGGTGGAGTCTTTGAAAAGTTTCCGAAACTCCGCGTGGCCTTCGCGCATGGGGGAGGAAGTTTCCCAATGACGATCGGGCGGATTGAACACGGGTTCAATTGTCGTCCGGATCTTGTGGCAGTGGATAACAAAATCAATCCAAGAAATTATCTTGGAAAGTTCTGGCTCGATTCACTCGTTCACGATCAGGATGTCCTGAAATACATCGTGAAACTGGTGGGCCATAAACGTGTCGCTCTTGGTTCGGATTATCCGTTCCCTCTCGGAGAACAAAATCCGGGCGAGCTCATCGAGGCCTGCGGCTTTGATGAAGAAACAAAGAAACATATTCTTTATCTCAATGCCCTCGAGTGGCTGGGACTTTCGGAAGACAAGTTCCGCTAACGATCAGCGATTTCCGCCTCTGGCAGCACCAGACAAATTTCACCTGCCAGTTAACGCGCGTGAGTATCGTAAACGATATCGAGTTCCCGGGAAATTTTCTCCGGGAGTTTGGGGCGCATCGACTTCGGAATGAGAAAAGTCGCGAGATTGAAGAGATCAATGAACGCGCGATTCCGCTCCGTCGTTGAACGAAGATATTCGTGACCAGAAGATCCACCAGTGCCGATTTTTGTCCCGAGGATTCGCTGAACCATGATCGCGTGACGGTATCTCCATGTCGTAAACTTCTCATCAATCTCGGTGAGGTTACTCAGAATCTTGAAAGGCATCTGGAGAGCGGGAAAGTCGCGATAGAGATAAATAAAGACCGCTGAAAGCATCGCTTTCTGAGAAAGACGAACTTTTCCTTCCGACTTCCAGGCGTTGAAGCTCGCCGGATCAAGAAGGGTCTCAAAAGTTTTTCGTGTGGACTCGAGATTATTGAGCTCCATCGTGCGGGTGCGCTCATCAAGCACGGGATTGGAAGAGATAATTTCCTTGTCGTGCTCGAGCATGGTCTTCACTGCCGTACTGTAGTCACCCCAGAAATCAAATCCTTCAAACTTACTGAACGGCATGCGCGAGAGCCAACTTTCAATCAGCTCGAGCATGGAGATCTTCGCTTCAGTCGATTCTAATGTTTTTCTGTCCTCGGGCTTCAGGCGTGAATTGAAAAATTGTTTTTCCACTTCCATGCGGTGCTGAGGCTTGATGCCGAGAGTGGCCTCAACAAGACGGAACTGGAGACTCTGGAAACCGGAAGCAGGCACGAGGAAATCACGGAACTCCATGAAGTCGAGACTCGTCATCGTCTCCATCACATTGATCTGATCGATCAGGATGTCCTGAATTCTCGTGATGCGTTCGAGGCGGCGGTTAATGACCGCAAGATCCGTCGAGGGAATGAAAGGCTTTTCCATGATCGTACGGACGGAATCAAGTTCGTGAAGAATCTGCTTGAACCACAGCTCATAGGCCTGGTGAATGATGATAAAAAGCGTCTCATCATGGGCCTCTTTGCCGTATTTGGAGCTCTCCGGAACCTGAGCATTCAGGATCTTTGGAAGTTGCAGGTAGTCACCGTAGTAAACAGGGGTCTTGTTCTTCATAAATTTCTTCCCAAGAATCCGGTCGGGGGGTATTTTATTTTCAGAGGACATTCTATGAAAAAAAGCTTCACTCTTTCAAATCAAACAATCAACGCGAATATCGAAAAGCTCAAGAAACTCATGTCTGCGCGCAACCTCGACGGCATGTACATTTCAAGCTTTGACCCGTTCATCAGCGAATACGTGCCTCTCGAAGACAATCACCGCTACTATTTCACGGGTTTTACCGGTTCTATGGCCGAGGTTCTTGTTCCTGCCAATGGGCGCGTGCGGCTTTATGTTGATGGACGTTATCATGAGCAGGCCGACCTCGAAGTGGATGCCAAAGATGTTGAAGTGATGAAAATCGGCGCTGATGGCTCAACCACTGAAGAGCTCGCGCGTGACGTGAAAAAACTCGGATTGAAGCGCCTTGGTTATGAAGCTGATCGCACGACACTTCGTTATCTCAAACGTCTTTCAGAATCGGCCGCGGAAACAGTTTCGCTTCAACCCGGTGAGCTCGGTAAGACTGTTGAATGGGCACCACTGCAGGCGCCAAAACCAATTACTTTTGTTCCGCGTGAGCAGCGTGGGCGCGATACTCTGGAAAAAACGCGCGCGATTCTTCGCTCAGAAAAAGAAGCGATCTTCGTCACTGCCCTTGATTCCATTGCGTGGATTACCAACTGCCGTGGTTATCATCTTCCGTTTCTGAGTTCTTTTTATGCAAAGGCACTCGTGACGAAAGAAAAAGTTTTTGTCTTCGTCACTCCGGAAACGAGTATCGATGCGAAAGCAAAGAAAGAAGCGGGCCTTGAGTGGATTCATCTGAATTGGTCCGATCTTCCGAAAGAACTCGATCGTCTGCAGAACACGCTTCACCTGGAAAAAGTTTCTTTTGATCCAGGCATGAGTAACTCAGCTGACTTCTCGATGCTCGTGAAAACTTTCGGCACGGAAAGGCTCGCGGAAAAAGATGGTGGACTCTATGAATACCAATCGATCAAGGAACCCGTGGAGCTGATGCAGATTGAAGCTTCGTTCCGCAAGTCGGATCAGGCGATTTTCAAGACCATGAAGTGGGCCAAAGAGCAGATCAAAGCAGGTAAGCGCATCACCGAGCTTGATCTCTATCACGAGACTTCAAAAAAATATCAGGCCGAAGGTGCGGTTGAGCAGAGTTTTAACACCATCGCGGGCGTGGGCCCGAATGGCTCGATCATTCACTACGGCAATCCTTCTGACGAAGTCGTGATCAAAGACAACGACATGATCCTTCTTGATTCCGGCGGATACTTTGAAGGCGGCTGGGCGACAGATACCACGAGAACATTCTTTGCGGATGCTTCAAAGAAACCGCATCCGAAAATGAAAGAGATCTACACACTGGTACTCAAGGGTACTCTCGGTATGCAGAATGCAGTTTTCCCTGTGGGGACTCGCGGAAACGTCCTCGACGGTTATGCTCGCGGACCAATGAGAAAAAAAGGCTACGATTACAATCACGGCACAGGTCACGGTGTCGGCATTCACGTTCACGAACCTGGTGTGCGCGTTTCCTCGATCTCGAATTTGCCAATGAAAGAAGGGCAGGTTGTTTCGATTGAGCCGGGCATTTATATTCCGGGCTTCGGTGGCGTTCGCCTTGAGAACATTGCGTATGTGGAGAAGCACCCTGATTATCCGGGTATGCTTCGCTTTAAGTGTCTGGTGTACATTGGTTTTGAGCCGGCACTGATTGATCCTGATCTTCTGAACTCCGAAGAGAAGGAACAGTTGAAAGCTTACGAGGCGGAATGTTTAAAACGCGGGACGAGCCTGCTGTCGCTTCAGTAGTTTCAGGATCTGGGCGAGAAGCGCCATCATTCCGAAACCAATTCCCATCTGCCAGAAGGATGATCCACTTCCGTTTTGGTCGTCATCATTTCCCTTCGTCGTAATGGTCGCACCGATTAATGTGTCCATCAATCCGCAGGCATCGATCTTCACCGGATAGAGATAAGTCACACCATCAATATCATCCTGCCCAAGATGCGTGCGCTGGTCGACGACCTTGTAATACATCAAGGCTTCTTCTTTCTGCGAGTGACCGAGGCCGATGGCATGGCCAATTTCGTGAGCGATCACGCCGATGCGATCACTGGTATTGAGGTTGCGGAAGGGACTTGAAGCGTTCTCATTGATAAGGATCACGGCACCTTTGATCTTCTTACTCGCAAAACTATTCGGAACAGTCACGGCAACGACTGAATTGTCGGAAAAATTATCCGCTAAGTTATTGCAGGAAATGACAATGCCATCCACCGGAGGAAGAACGGTTTGTCCTTTCGTTCCAGCATCGTTGATGCAATCGACATCAGTTGGGGAGCAAAGGCGCGCGGTATTGATATCCGCGGTGGCAATGGGAGTAGAAAATCCTGCGGCCTTCAAACGAAGTTTTGAAGTCGGAACTTCGTTCCAGAAATCATTCACTGCCGGAGAAACAAGTTCCTGG
>JBJMLZ010000053.1:0-15385 GCA_045805035.1 Bacteriovoracaceae bacterium | reverse complement strand
CATTCCTCAGCAGCTTCGCGCTGCCGGAATTACCTTGAGAGACTTCTTCCTCGAGCAGATCAATCTTTAGGATACGGTTCAGCGTCCACTGAGCGTAAAAGAGCTTGGGTAAGCAGTTCGCTTGTCACGACTCCAAGGTCCGAGACAGTAAAATCTTTTGGCATCTTCTGAGTCTGAGTGGACACCACGAATAATGTGTCTCCATCCCAGGGGGTATGAAAAGGCCTGATGGTAGATGCCATTGATGTATGCGCCATGATCGCAAGTCGCTTCATAGAGGGGCGATCAATATCAGCATTCGTGATCACAATTGTGATTGTCGTATTCTGTTTATCTTTAAACTTCTGCGCTTTATTCACGCCGAAAGAATTATAAATCGGTTCACGCTTGCCGGTTTTCGGATCAAGATTTCCTCTCACGACCTGCCCATCACGTCCGTGAATCGCACCAACTGCATTATTCACGGTGAGAACAAAAACCTTAATTCCTTTATAGATGTCTCTGAAAGCAGCACCCTGCCCCGAGCTTTCGGCTTTCTCTAGTGCCATGTATTTACCGACTTTCACATGTATACCTGCTCCGGCCTTGCCAACCTCAACTTCATTTTTCTTCAGCAGCGAGAAAGCCTTTTCTCCAAGCGCCTTATCAGGATACGTCAGTGTCTTTCTGCCGGAGAAATCGAACACAATTGCTGACGGCACAGAAGGAATTGTACCGAAGTCATTTGTCTTACGAGTTTTCTGGATAGCGGACATCACGCCCGAAGAAGCTTCAAGACCATATGAAGAACCACCCGCCAGAACAATAGCGTCCACTGAACCCCAATTGTTTTCTTCTGATAATGATGAAGATTCTCTTACCGCAGCAGACCCTCCGCGGATATCGATCGCGCCCTGAGCGCCCTTCGGAAAATAAAACAAAGTCATACCGGTCGGGCCTTCAGGGTATTCAGCAACCGCAGCTTCAAATTCATCAAAATTGTATTTAAAAACTTCTTTATGTTCCCCGGCCGAAATTAAGTGAGGAGTCATCGCGAGGAGAAATACCAGAAATTTCATTTTAATCCTTATGACAAAAAAAAAGGCCCGCCATTCGGCGGGCCTGCAGGAATCAAATCAAATTAGCCAATGAGCTTGAGAGCGTTCTGGCTGTTCATGTTGGCCTGAGCGAGAACTGAAGTACCAGCGGCATTCAGGATATCGTTCTTAGCTTTCTGAGCAGTTGCATCAGCGTAATCAAGGTCACGGATACGAGAGTTCGCAGCAGAGAGGTTCTCAGTAGCGATCTGCAAGTTGTTCGAGGTCGAAGTCAAACGGTTCTGGATAGCACCGAGGTAAGCGCGCTGACCAGAAACTTTCTCAATCGCAGAGTCGAGAGCAGCAAGTGAACCTTGTGAGCCTTCTTTTGTACCAACTTCGAGTTCAGAAACACCGAGGTTCTCAAGACGTGAATTCACCTGACCAGCAGAATAAGAGATACGGTCATTGAACGCGTCGTTATTGATACCAACCTGGAAGTCATAAGTTTCGCCGTCGCCGTTCAGGAGCTTCTTCCCGTTGAACTCAGTCACCTGGGAGATACGCTCAAGTTCGAGCTTGAGGTTTTGATATTCCATGTTTGTCATACCACGTTCAACATCACCAACAGTGTCAGAAGATGTCTGGATGGCAAGTTCGCGCATACGAGTAAGGATTGAAGAAACTTCGTTCAAGCCACCTTCAGCCGTCTGTACCATTGAGATACCGTCGTTGGCGTTGCGGTCAGCTTGTCTCATGCCTCTGATGTGTGACTTCATCTTTTCAGAGATCGCGAGACCAGCGGCATCGTCTGCTGCCTTCGTGATTCTAGAGCCAGATGAGAGCTTTGAGAGAACACCTTCAGACTCGCGGTTACTAACGCTGAGATTGCGTTGTGCTGCGATTGAAGCAATGTTCGTGTTAATACGGAAACCCATGAAATCCTCCTTGGTTTGTCCTCATCAAATCCGTGATGATCAGTTCCCAACCTTGAGAGACTAGATAAGCTTCCGTGCTTAAGTGAATTTTTTTATGTCTAACACTACATGTGACAGACAATGCTCTTCTCGGAGACACGCGCGCTAACTTAATGGCCGAATGAAGGAAAAAATGGAAATTTTTGCCCGACAAAACGCCTCAATCTCGTACGTACGTAGAGGGAAAAACCGCCAGTTAGGACGTTTTCAAGTTCATCTCTGACTGCTATAGTGGATTAATGCGCCATTCACTCCCCATTCTCCTTTGCAGTTCTAATGAAGATTATCGTGCTCTCGTGCGCGAGATGCTGGGTAAGAACGGTTTTTTTCATGTGCTGGAAGCGTCTGACAGTCGTGAGACGAAAGATTTGATGAAGGGCCAGGCACAAAATGCGCTGACGATCATTCACATCGATCTCGTCGATGACGAGATTTCAAAATCTCTTCGTAAAAGCGGGCCTTTCATAGTGCTTTCACAATCTGATTCAGAAGAAAACATCGTGAAGTCAGCGATCCTCGGAGTGGAGCATTTTCTCTCCTTCCCGTTTTCATCACGACATCTATTGGAAAAAATCGAAAAACTTATCGACTGAGAGTCAGTGATACTCTTTGTAGGGGAATTGATTCATTCCCATCCAGTGCTTGAGATCGACTTCCACGTTCTGATCAAATTCTTCTAGTGAATATTCTTTGTTCTTCACAATGATCTTGGCATAAGTCAGGGCATTGCCGCTGTTGAAGTGCGCGAGATCAAGATTCACCATCTTGGTCCATGTCCCCGTGTTAATGAAAATCGTGCCATCCGTGAAAATTCTCAGAGTCGGATTGTGAGTGTGGCCGACAATAAGAACTCTCGTGTCCGGGTGATTTTCAAAGTACTGCCGGGTGAGCGTTTCAAAATCCTGGAAGAGCTCGAGTTCCCGAAGAAGATCTTCAATCACTTTACGAAGACTTCTCTTCATCAGGTAGTAATGCCAGAAGCGCACCATGATGAAGTAGTAAAAATTGGAAAGCATGAAACGCAGAGTGAAGAATGTATCAAAGATGAGACCGTGAATCATAAAGTGCTTGATGGGTCTCACTGCATTGATAAAACTTCTTTCCTGCTTGTACTTATTGATCACGTTCGTGACGTAGTAAGAGCCCCAAGGTGGAATGAAATACTTTTCTCCGTTGAGGGTTTCCACGACTGCATTTTCCTGGTCAAAGTCATGGGCGACTTCGTACTGGTGACCGTGAAGGATGGAGACTCCCTTCACCGGACGATAAGTGCTGATCTGATTGGAAAGCGTGAGCCGGTCACGAAGAGGTCCGAAGTAAGACAGGAACTCTTCCTTCACGGAATCAAAAACAAATTCCGCGTCGTGATTTCCGATGATGTAGACAATACTTTTCCCGTGATGAGAAAGAAAACGCTTCAGGGCATCCAGCACACCTTTGTGAGCGGCCATGATCATGTGAAGCTTGGCGAGCGCTGCCTTCTCACTCCAGAATTCGTCATCGTAAAATTCCACGTAAGGCACGGCGAGGAAATCGAGGAAGTCACCATTGATGATGAGTTCGACTTCCACATCTGTATAGTCACCTGATGAATAGTAATTCAGAAAATCGATGAGCTCCCGGTCGTAATGAAAGTCCTCGAGAAGATTTCTCTTCCCCTTAAACATCTTTCCCGCGGAAAGATGCAGATCGGAGATAACCAGAACAACTTTCTGGACGTTATTCTTTTGGTGGGACTTCATACGCCTTTTTGCCGAACACGAGCTCTACTTCCTGGAAGGCCGGGCTCACCGGAACGAATGTGACTGAACTTCCGGAGGTGTTTTCGATTTCTACTGATTCAGATTTTCCTGATGGCACTGAGATGTACTTCAGGAGTTTTCCGCGCGTTTCAAAACGCGCGACCTGGTCTGAAAGCGAGCGATTCTCAACCAGCACTGAAAAAAGTTTTCTTTCCTTGTCCGGTGACACCACACTCATCTTCCGGTCCATGACCTGAATGATGAACATTTCACTCTGAGGAACGGCGTGTGCGAGTAACGGAAGAAGAAGAAGAATGAGAAACTTCATATGATGAACCTTAATTCGGAAAGCTTTTTGACTTCATCGCGGAGGCGTGCGGCCTCTTCAAACTGGAGCGCACTTGCCGCTTCTTTCATCATCTGCTTTAACTCCTTAATTTTAGCATCAATTGCTTCAGGGGAAAGATTCTCTTCGTGGATTTCTTTCCGAGCTTTCTTGTCGGATTTCTTCGCTCCCCGAAGAACTTCGATCACGCCCCCGCTGATTTTCTTATTCACCGTCGTCGGAGTGAGGCCGTGTTTCTCATTGTAGGCCATTTGCTTTTCTCGTCTTTCGTTCGTGACCTTCATTGCCTCTTCAATACTCGGAGTCTTCCGGAAACCATAAAGAATCACGCGGCCTTCTGAATTTCGGGCCGCTCGGCCAATGGTTTGAACAAGTGAACGGGTGGAACGCAGGAAGCCTTCTTTGTCGGCATCAAGAATTCCCACCAGGGCGACTTCCGGTAAATCGAGACCCTCGCGGAGAAGGTTGATCCCAACTAGGATATCGAATTCTCCGAGACGAAGATCGCGCAGGATCTCCATGCGCTCAAGCGTATCAATTTCAGAGTGAAGATATTTAATTCGCATGCCCACGCCTCTGTAGAACGTCGTGAGTTCTTCGGCGAGGCGCTTGGTAAGAGTGGTAATGAGAACCCGGTAACCGGCGGCGATGGTTTTCTTCGCCTCAATCAGCATGTCATCCACCTGGTTCTTCGCGTCCTTGAATTCAATCACCGGATCAAGGAGACCGGTCGGACGAATGATCTGCTCAGCATACTCGCCTCCAGTTTGATTGAGTTCATAGTCCGCGGGAGTCGCGGAAACGAACATCACCTGATCAAGCTTCTGCTCAAACTCAGGAAAATTCAGCGGACGGTTATCCAGAGCAGACGGAAGACGGAAACCAAAATCGACCAGAGTTACTTTTCTCGCGCGGTCGCCTTTGTACATGCCACCCACCTGAGGAATACTCACGTGAGACTCGTCAGCGATGAGCAGGAAATCTTTCTTGAAGTAATCTAGAAGAGTGTATGGAGGGTCCCCTGGTTTATTACCAGTGAGGTGGCGCGAATAGTTTTCAATGCCCGGACAGAATCCCATCTCTTCCATCATCTCAAGATCAAGGAGTGTTCTTTGTTGCAGGCGCTGGACTTCGATGAGTTTATTCTGTGATTGAAGTTCGGCCAGGCGCTCACGCAGCTCGGCCTTGATGGTACTGATTGCTTCTTTCATGCGATCTTTACCAACCACGTAGTGAGACTTCGGATAAATATCCACGCGATTCAGTGGCTGCAGCACTTTTCCCCGAAGAGGATCCACGAGGAAAATCCCGTCAATCACGTCATCAAAGAATTCAATTCGTACGATTTGCGAATCTTCATAGGCCGGGAAAACTTCCACGATGTCCCCGCGCACGCGGAAAGTACCGCGGTGAAAGTCCATGTCGTTTCGCTGGTACTGAATGTCCACCAGACGCCGGAGAAGCTCATCCCGCTCCATCTTATCCTGAGTGAGCAGCATGACCCTTTGATTGAAGTACTCATCCGGAGCACCGATACCGTAAATACACGATACCGAGGCCACCACGATCACATCATCACGTGAAAACAAAGACCGCGTGGTTGAGTGACGGAGCTTTTCAATCTCGTCATTGATCGCAGAATCTTTTTCGATGTAAGTGTCGGATCCGGGAACATAAGCTTCCGGCTGATAGTAGTCATAATAAGAAACGAAATATTCCACGGCGTTGTTAGGAAAGAACTCCTTGAACTCCGCAAATAATTGGGCAGCGAGAGTCTTGTTCGGGGCCAGGATCAGAGTTTTCTTCCCGAGATTCTTAATGATGTTCGCCATCGCAAAGGTTTTCCCGGAGCCGGTGACTCCAAGGAGTGTCTGATGCTTTTTTCCGCTTTCAAAAGCGTCAGTTATTTGTCGGATGGCCTCGGGCTGATCGCCCATCGGCTTAAACTTCGATTCGAGGAGGAATTTGGCTTTCATGTTTGTATTTTCCGTTGCCAAAGATTCGGCAATTTTTATAAATTGGAAGAAACCAAGCAGGAATTTCTATGGGTATGATGCTTCTTCGCATCAAGTCAATTCTCAAGGTCTCAAAGCTCTCACACTACCCTATTCCATTCACTTCTTCTTCTCAAAAATTCATCGATACTCAGGAGGATAATGATCAAGCATTTCCTGTCGCTCTCTAGTCTTTCTTCCTCCGAAATCACCGCTCTCCTCGATAGGTCCCATTTTTTTTCCGAAAATCACAAAAACCCCGACAAAGTTCATCACCTCCTCCGCAATAAGATCGTTGCGAATGTGTTTTATGAGCCGAGTACACGGACCCGCTGTTCCTTTGAAGTTGCGGCCAAGCGCCTGGGTTGCGAGGTTATCAATTTTGTCCCGGAAAATTCGAGCGTAAAAAAAGGAGAGACTGTCTACGACACTCTGAAGGCCTTAGAAAGTCTCGGAGTCGAAGGCATCATCTTCCGCCATTCCGATGACAACGTTTTTGATCAGCTGAAAGACAAATTACATCTGCCATTACTCAATGCTGGTGCGGGAAAACATGAGCACCCTTCTCAGGGCCTTCTGGATTTATTCACGCTTAGAGAAGAATTCAAAAGCCTCGAGGGACTTAAGATCGCCGTATGCGGAGACGTGAAACATTCACGTGTCGCCGGCTCACTCTTGGTAGCGGCCGAGAAATTCGGAATGGAGATTTATCTCTCCGGACCGAGTGCTTTACTCCCGAAAACTCAGAAGTCTTTTGTCAGGGAAATCCCCTTTGACGAAGCACTCCCCAAAGTCGATGCTGTGATGATGCTCAGAATTCAGCTGGAACGTCATGAGAGCCTTGAACTAAACAAGGAGAGCTATCATCGCGACTTCGGACTCACAACAGAGCGACTCGCGAAGATGAAAAAATCTGCGATCGTTCTTCACCCGGGTCCGTTCAATCGCGGAGTAGAAGTTTCTGATGAGATTGTTGAGCATCCGCAGTCGCGCATCTTTAAACAAATGGAAAACGGAGTCTACGCAAGAATGGCGATTCTTGAGTGGGCCATGGGTCAGAGGTAAGCATGAAAAAAATCAAACTCGTTCTTGAAACAGGTGAAGAGTTCGTCGGTGAATCTATCGGCTACGATATCGACAACGCCTGGTCACTCGGTGAGTTGGTATTCAACACCAGCATGACCGGCTATCAGGAAATTCTTTCTGACCCTTCTTACTGTGATCAGATCGTCGTGATGACTTATCCGATGATCGGAAACTACGGCGTAAATAAGGATGACTTCGAGTCCCTCACCCCTGCTCTGAAAGGTTTCGTTGTTCACGAGTGTCCAGCCGAAGGCTCGAACTGGAGAAATGAATATTCTCTGCGCGAACTTCTCGCGCGCTTCAAGGTTCCCGGCATCGCGGGCCTTGATACGAGAGAGCTTACAAAAAAAATTCGCGAGAAAGGTGTGATGAAAGCACTTCTCGTGCCGTTGAACTATCCGGCGCAAGCAGCACTCACACTTCTCGCTAAGCCCATGGACACAGATCAGATCGCGCGCGTCTCGACGAAGAATCCGATTCACTTTCCTGGTGAAGGAAAGCGGATCATCCTCATGGACTTTGGTTACAAGAAAAACATTCTCCGCTCGCTCACAAAAAGAAACTGCGACGTCGTGATCGTTCCCTGGAACGCAAGTGTGGAGCTCATCGAGTCTTACCGCCCGCACGGAGTTCTTCTCTCGAACGGCCCGGGTAATCCGAAAGACATTCCGGAAGTTCTTCCCGTGATCCGCTCGCTTCAAAAGAAATATCCGATGTTCTCCATTTGCATGGGCCACCAGCTCTTCGCTCTCGCTAACGGCGCGGACACGGAGAAACTGAAGTTCGGTCATCGCGGCGGCAATCACCCGGTGAAGGATCTCGAACTCGGAAAAGTTTTCATGAGCTCCCAGAATCACGGTTATGCCGTGACCACTGAATCCGTGAACAATTCGGAACTTCACATTACTCAGATCAACATCAACGATAAGACGGTCGAAGGACTCAAGCACAAAACCTATCCAGCATTCTCGGTTCAGTATCATCCGGAAGCATGTCCGGGCCCGGAAGATACAGGCTGGCTCTTTGATACTTTCCTCACGAGCTTAAGGAATTAATTATGGCGATCAATCCAGAACTCAAAAAAGTACTCGTCATCGGCTCAGGCCCGATTGTCATCGGCCAGGCGGCAGAGTTTGATTACTCCGGAACGCAGGCGGTGAAGTCGCTCATCGAAGAAGGTGTGGAAGTAGTTCTTGTGAACTCCAATCCCGCCACGATCATGACGGACAAAGAGACCGCTCACAAAGTTTACATTGAGCCGCTCACGAAAGAATTTCTTCTAAAAATCATTCACAAAGAAAAACCAGATGGTCTTCTTCCCACTCTCGGCGGTCAGACCGCTCTGAACCTCGCGGTGAAGCTCGAAGAAGAGGGACATCTTCGTCGCCTGGGAGTTCAACTCCTGGGCTGTAAGGTCGACACAATTCAGAAAGCAGAAGACAGAAAACTTTTCAAAGATCTCATGATTGAAATCGGCGAACCGGTTCCTGAATCACGCATCATCACGAATCTCGAAGAGGCCCACGAATTCACCAACCGCATCGGATATCCGGTGATCATCCGCCCTGCCTTCACTCTCGGTGGAACAGGCGGTGGTATCGCAAAGGACGAAGAAGAGCTCATTGCAACTGTTAACTCCGGTCTTGCCGCTTCTCCTATCCAGCAGTGTCTTCTTGAGCGTTCGATTGCAGGCTTCAAGGAAATTGAATACGAAGTGATTCGTGATTCGAACGATAACTGTATCATCGTCTGTAACATGGAAAACATCGATCCGGTCGGTGTACACACTGGTGACTCGATCGTTGTGGCCCCCAGCCAGACACTTTCGGATAAAGAATATCAGATGCTCCGGTCTTCAGCGCTGAAGATCATCCGCTCGCTCAAGATTGAAGGTGGCTGTAACGTTCAGTACGCGCTTGATCCGCACTCGTTCCAGTATTATGTGATTGAAGTGAACCCGCGCGTTTCACGCTCTTCAGCTCTTGCTTCGAAGGCAACTGGTTATCCGATTGCAAAAATCGCAGCAAAGATCGCACTCGGTCTTACGCTTGATGAAATCCTTAATCCGGTCACCAAGAAAACTTACGCGTGCTTTGAGCCCGCACTTGATTATGTGGTCTCAAAGATTCCTCGCTGGCCATTTGATAAGTTCGTTACTGCCAATCGCCGCCTCGGCACTCAGATGAAAGCGACCGGCGAAGTGATGGCACTCGGAAGAACCATTGAAGAATCTCTTCTGAAAGCGGTTCGCTCTCTTGAAGTGGGTCTTTGCCACCTGGAACTTCCTTCGCTCAAAGGAAAATCAAAAGAAGAAATGATCGCCAAGATCCTGAAGCAAGATGATGAGCGGCTCTTCGCCATCTCCGAAGCGATGAGAATCGGTGTGACTGAAAAAGAAATCAACGAACTCACCGCCATGGATTTATTCTTCCTCTCCAAGATCAGAAATATCATCCGCGTAGAAAAGCTTGTCGAAGAAAAAGGCATGGAAACTGAAACCTGCATGGAAGCAAAGAAATTTGGCTTCTCAGACAAGTATCTGGCGCGCATGTGGAAGACGACAGAAAAAGACGTATTCGAATTCCGCAAAAAACACGGCATCATTCCGGTCTACAAGATGGTTGATACCTGCGCCGGTGAATTTGAATCTTCCACTCCTTATTACTACTCCACGTACGCTCGCGAGGATGAGGTTCTCGAATCGAACAAAAAGAAAGTCATCGTTCTCGGGTCGGGTCCGATCAGAATCGGTCAGGGCATCGAATTCGACTACGCCACCGTTCACGCAATCGAAGCGATTCGCGGAATGGGTTACGAGGCCATTGTTATCAATAACAATCCTGAAACGGTTTCCACTGACTTCAATACATCCGATCGCCTTTATTTTGAGCCGCTCACAGTTGAAGACGTTCTCCATGTGATTGAACGTGAAAAACCATTGGGTGTGATCGTTCAATTCGGCGGACAGACTGCGATTAACCTTGCTGGCCCACTCGCTGATCGAGGTGTCCGGATTCTCGGGACGTCGGTCGATGACATCGATCGCGCGGAAGACAGAAAGCGTTTTGAAGAACTCATGACCAGTCTCAAGATCGCGCAGCCTCTTGGCTGTACGGTTACGTCGATGAACGAAGCAGTGGAAAAATCCGCTCACCTCGGTTTCCCGGTGATGGTTCGTCCTTCATATGTCCTTGGCGGACGCGCAATGGAAATCGTGTACAATGAAAACGAACTCAACGATTACATGAGGCGCGCAGTTCAGGTGAATCCACAACATCCGGTTCTCATCGACCGATACATGATCGGCCGCGAGATGGAAGTCGATGCGATTTCTGACGGCGAAACGGTTTTCATCCCTGGAATCATGGAGCACATCGAGAAAGCAGGAGTTCACTCCGGCGACTCCATCGCGGTTTACCCTCCGCAATCGGTCTCGCAGGATATTCTTGAAAAACTCACGTCTGTTACTCTCTCCATCACGAAAGCTCTGAACATAAAAGGCCTCGTGAATCTTCAGTTTGTGATTTATCGCGGAGAAGTTTTTGTGATCGAAGTGAACCCGCGTTCCTCACGGACCGTGCCGTTCCTTTCTAAAGTCACGAATGTACCAATGGCGAAAATCGCCACTCGCGCCATCATGGGCGAATCACTCCTCTCTCAAGGTTATTTCCACGGCGCACTCGAACCTAAAGAAGATGTGGCGGTGAAGGTGCCAGTCTTCTCATTCGCCAAACTCTCAGATGTCGAAATCGCTCTTGGGCCTGAGATGAAATCTACCGGCGAAGTCATGGGCAAAGATAAGGTCTTTGAGAAGGCACTTCATAAGGCATTTGTCGCGGCAGGAATGGTGATTCCGGAATCCGGCACAATCCTCGCGACCATCAGTGACCAGGACAAAGAAGAAGCACTTTCACTCTTCAAACGATTCTACCAGGTCGGATTTGACTTCCTCGCCACAGAGGGAACCGCGCGCATGCTTAAGAATGCTGGAATCCCCGTAAGAACAGTAGACAGAATCGGACAATCGCAGAATGATTTATTAAGAGAAATCAAATCAGGAAAGGTTGCTCTGATCGTCAACACGATCTCAAAAGGAAAGAACGTCGAATCTGACGGCTTCAAGATGAGAAGGGTTGCGGTGGAAAGAGGACTCTTGTGCCTCACCTCTCTTGATACGACCGAAGCGCTCCTCAAAACGATCGAGCGTAACTCGTACACAATGGAACCGCTTGCATGATTCCTGAGGAAAAAATCGTCGTCGCCATCGACACTACGGATAAGGACCAGGTGGCACGCATTTTTTCCGCTCTTAAGGGCAGCAATGTCTGGATGAAGATCGGCATGGAAGCCTATTACTTTTTCGGTGCCAAGATTGTTCTTGATGCCAAGAAAGAAGGCTTCCGCGTTTTTCTTGATCTCAAGCTTCACGACATTCCGACGACAGTAGAAAAATCCCTCAAGGTTCTCACGAAACTTCCTATCGACATGATCAATGTTCACGCCGCGGGTGGAGCTGAAATGATGAAGAAAGCTGCGGATGTCATTAAGGCCATGCCGAATCGCCCTCTTCTCATCGCAGTCACTCAGCTCACGAGCACGACTCAGGAGCAGATGAACAAAGAGCAGCGAATTGAAGGTGATCTTCTCGAAAGTGTCACCCACTACGCCTCTGTCGCAAAAAACGCAGGGTGCGATGGTGTGGTCTGTTCACCGTTTGAAGTGAAAACGATCAAGATGATCTGCGGTCCGAAATTTATTTGTGTCACACCGGGTATTCGCCCATTGGGTGTGGCGATGAATGACCAGGCAAGAGTCATGACTCCGATGGATGCCTTCCGCATTGGTTCCGATCTCATGGTGATTGGCCGTCCAATTACTGAAGCGACAAGCCCGAAGATGGCACTCATGAATATTACGAAAGGTTCCGAATAAAATGATCTCTCAGGATATCGCCCGCACACTCCTTAAAGAAAAAGCAGTTTTCCTCCGGCCTCATGAGCCCTTCACCTGGACTTCGGGCATCAAATCTCCGGTTTATTGTGATAACCGTCTTCTTATCTCGACGGTTTCTCCGAGAGAAATGATCGTTGATGCTTTCTGCGCGGAAATAAAAAAACTCAATGTGGATGTAATTTCGGGAACTGCCACCGCCGGCATTCCGTGGGCCGCCTTTGTGGCCCAGAAGCTGAATCTCCCTATGGTTTATGTGCGAAGTTCTTCTAAGGAGCATGGACGCCAGAACGCCATTGAGGGAAAAACCACTCGCGGAATGAAAACCGTCCTCATGGAAGACCTTATTTCCACCGGGAAAAGCTCGATTGCCGCCGCCCAGAAACTCGAAGAAGAAGGCGTCAAAGTCGTTAAAATATTCTCGCTCTTCACTTATGGCTTCGCGGAGGCAGATAAGGTGTTTCACGACGCCGGGTTTTCCTACCAGTCGCTCACGAATTTTGATATCCTTGCCCAGGTCGCCTTCGATGATAAACAGCTGGATCGGGCGACGCTCGATCAGGTCCTCAGCTGGAGAAAAAGCGTAACGTTCCCATGAAAGATCTCACATACAAGAATCGTAAACTTGTCTTCGCGAAGGCAGATGTCTCTTCTGTTGCAAAAAAATTCAGGACTCCTTTCTTCCTTTATTCGGAAGAAGTACTCACAAAAAACTACGAAACTTTTTATCAGGGCGCGGTCAACGCAGGATTGATTGATCCTCTCGTTTGCTTTGCCATGAAATCAAATCCTAATCGTGAACTCGTGAAAATACTCGCGAAGCTCGGATCCGGAGCTGACATTGTTTCGGTGGGTGAATTAAAACGCGCGCGCGAATGCGGTATTCCTGCCAGCAAGATTGTTTTCTCCGGCGTCGGTAAGACTGCGGAAGAAATCGCCTATGCTCTGAAAGAAGGCGTTTATTCATTTAACGTAGAGTCAATTGAAGAGCTCGAGCTCATTAACAAGCTCGCAAAGAAATCAAAAAAAACTGCCCGCATCTGTTTCCGTCTGAATCCGGTGGTGAAACCGAAGACTCACAAATTCATCTCAACCGGTAACAAGACTCACAAGTTCGGCATTCTCGAAAAGGATGTTCTTTCGTCTCTCAAATCCAAGTCCCTCTGGACCAATAGTAAGCTCGTGGGCCTTTCCATTCACATCGGTTCCCAGCTTCTTGATCTCAAGGCAACAAAACAGGCCATCGCGCGCTTGTGTGAAATTGCTCTCAATACCAAAGCTCCCCTTGAGTTTCTGGACGTCGGCGGCGGTCTCGGTGTGGATTACCATCCGGATGAAACGGGACGTTTGCCTGATATTAAAGACTACATGGAGCTCGTAGCAACTCAGCTGAATAAACATTTCTACTCCAAAACGGAGCTGCGCCCTCGCGTAGTCTTTGAACCGGGAAGAAGAATTGTCGCGAAGGCCGGAATCTTTGTGATGAGTGTTCTCCGGAACAAGATCTCAGAAGAAAATCATTTCCTCATTGTTGATGGCGGGATGAACGATTTCATGCGCCCGGCGATTTATGGTGCTTATCACGGACTTCATCCGGTAAAAGAATCGAAGAATGAAGTTCGCTGTCACGTGGTGGGCCCGATTTGCGAGACGACCGATTGCTTTGCTTCGGATCGCGCGCTTCCGAAATTGAAAGCAGGAGATCTTCTCGTTCTCGCCGACACTGGCGCCTACGGCTTCAGCATGGGATCGAACTACAATCTTCGGGGAAGACCTCTGGAAGTTCTTCTGAAAAAAAATAAAGAGCTCAAGGTTGTGAACAAACCTCAGCCTTACGAAGATCTTCTGTAAAAAAGATCAGCCGATTTTCCACGAAGTCGATCCGTCCGGATTGTCTTTCAGAACCACGTTTTTAGCCGCGAGTTCTTTCCGGATTTCATCCGCTCGTGTCCAGTTCTTAGTGGCCTTCGCGGACTTTCTCTCCTCAATGAGACCCTCGATCCAGGCAGCGTCTACTCCCGCCGAAGCGGCGTCGTGATCGAGTCTACCGAGTTGAGCGAGAACAGCTTCAGGAGAAGTATTGATGAGGCCCATGCTGTCCTGAACGTATTTAATGGTCTTCTGAATAGTCGCGATACTTTCTGATGAAAGCGAGTCTTTCTTTCCTTTCACGTAACGAAGGAACGAGAAGAAATGCCCGAGCGCACCCGCGGAATTAAAATCATTGGCGAGCTCTTCTTCCATTTTTTCAAGACAGCCTTCGATCTCCGGATCTGTGCCGGAACCACTGGCCTCATAAGTTTTTGCTTCGACTGCAAATTCATGCAGACGACGAACCTCATCGATCCCCTTCTGAACCACTTCCTCGCTCCACTCAAGGCGCGCTCGATAGTGAACCGTGAGAAGAATGTGACGAAGAACCTGGCCGCCATACTTATTCACGAAGTCGCGGATCTTCACGACGTTCCCCAGAGACTTACTCATCTTCTCGGTGCCGAAGTTCAGAAACTCGTTATGGGCCCAGTTATTACAGAACGGGCATTTATTAGCAGCTTCAGATTGCGCAATCTCGTTCTCGTGATGCGGGAACATGAGATCGACTCCACCGTGGTGAAGATCAAGAGTCTTCCCTAAAAACTTTTTTGCCATCGCTGAACACTCAATGTGCCAGCCTGGACGTCCCTTGCTCCAGGGAGAATTCCAGAACGGCTCGCCTTCCTTACATGGCTTCCACAAAACGAAGTCAGCAGGATTTTTCTTTCTGGTATCTACATCCACACGAATTCCGTGCTGGAGAGAATCGAGATCTTTCTTGGAGAGCTTTCCGTACTCAGGGAAAGAAGGAACATTGAAAAAGACTTCGCCTTCGACCACGTAAGCTTTTCCATTGGCGATAATGTCTTCGATCATCTTGATGATCTCAGGCATCGTCTCCGAAACTTTTGGTGTGTGAGTCGCCGGAATCATGCCGAGTGAGTTCATGTCCTGCTCACACTCTTTCACGAAGATCGCAGCATGCTCAATCGGGTCGCGCTTCATTTCTTTGGCGCGCTCAATAATCTTATCGTCCACATCCGTGTAGTTTCTGACGAAGGTCACTTTGTAGCCGAAGCTTTTCAGAACTCTATGAAAGAGGTCGCCGACAACCAGAGCGCGTGCGTTTCCAATATGGAGGAAATCATATGTCGTTGGACCACAGGAATAATATTTCACTTCTCCCGCAGTAACCGGAACAAAAGTTTCTTTCTTGCGCGAAAGATTGTTATGAATCCTG
>JBJMLZ010000052.1:0-10367 GCA_045805035.1 Bacteriovoracaceae bacterium | reverse complement strand
GGGAGTTCAGCACATCGCTCTCATGACTCCGGATATTATCAGTCCGGTGGGTGAACTCCGCGAGCGCGCAGTGAACTTCCTCTCGGTTCCGTCCACATACTACGAAGACATTCCGAAACGTCCGTTCAAAATCACAGAAGATCTCAAGACTCTTGAGACGCTGAATCTTCTCGCGGATGGAGACAAGGATGGATATCTCCTGCAAATTTTTTCTGAAACCTGCATCGGGCCTCTCTTCTTTGAATACATTCAGAGAAAAAATCACTGGGGCTTTGGTAACGGAAACTTCCAGGCGCTCTTCGATGCCATCGAAAGAGATCAAATGAAACGAGGCTATCTCTAGAGATAGTCTCTCCACACTTCATAGCCAAGCTTCACAATCGTCGCGAAAATCATTACGCGAAGAAGTCCGCGCACGAAAGTATTTCCTTTTAAAAGTGCCAGTCGCACACCCAAGATTGCGCCGAGGACGTTGAATATCATCAGCGGAAGTGCGACGTTGATAAGAAAGGCGCCCTTCGAAACAAACAAAAGTATCGCCGCCACATTCGTCGTGAGATTGATCATCTTGGCGTAGGCCGAGCCCTGAACAAAGGTCATACTCATCATGCCGACAAATGCGATGATGAGAAGACTTCCGGTACCAGGGCCGAAAAAGCCATCGTAAAATCCGATCACTCCTCCGAGTAAAAGTGGCTTCCAGATCGGCACATGCACATTCGGATCGTGATCTTCCATGCCAAAGTTTTGTTTGCGGATCGTGAGAAGAAAGATGCCGAAAAGAAGAACCGTAAAAATTGGTTTCAGAATCTGATTATCCAGAACGCTGACGGTCCACGCCCCGAGAAAACTCGCAACAAATGCCGTGAGCATCGCCGGAAATAAAACGGCCCGAACATACGGTATGGTTCGCGAGAATCTCCACGATGAAATTGCTGTTCCCGTTACCGAAACCATCTTGTTTGTTCCGAGAACCGTAACGAGAGGAACACCTGGCAAAGCAAGAATGAGCGCAGGCAATTGAATGAGTCCCCCACCACCCACTATAGAATCTACAAATCCCGCGGAAAAAGAGGCCAAACAAAGAATGATGAGTTGGGTGCTAAACATATGAGATTCCACGCTAATTCTTCACTGCATAATAGTCCAGTGGATTCTATTGTTAGGATCAGGTTAAGGCGGCAATTCTCTCTCGAAACATCACCTGAGGAAAATTAAGATACGGTCATTCAAGGACTCTTTTTATGAACCTCGGCTTTCTCTTAAGCCTCATCCTGCTTGTTGGTTGCTCGAAGCGCGACCAGATCATTATTCAGAACAAGGGCTCAGACACGCTCGTGAATCTTGCTCAGGCCTGGGCAGAAGAATACAAAAATGTGAATCCGAAAGTCGCCATCGCAGTCTCCGGTGGTGGTTCAGGTACTGGGATCGCGGCCCTTATCAACGGTACCGTCGACATTGCGAACTCTTCCCGCAAAATGAAAGACGAAGAAAAAAAAGAAGCGCTCGCCAATACTGGTAAGGATGTTAATGAATACGTTGTGGGCCTTGATGCTCTCGCGGTCTTCGTTCATCCATCGAATCCTATTGACGGCATGACAACGGAAGAAATCGCCTGCATTTATGGCGAAGGCGGTTCTTGCGAAAAATGGAGTGATATCCGGGGAACAGTTGTCCCAGGATGCAGGGACAATAAAATTATCCGCGTTTCGAGACAATCAAACTCCGGAACGTTTCAGTACTTCCGGGAAGCAGTCGTAGGAAAGAAAAGAGATTTAAAGCTTGGTTCAATGGATCTCAACGGATCTAAAGAAGCCATTGATCTCGTCGAGAAAACTCCTTGTGCCATCGCTTACTCCGGCATGGGATATCTCTCGAAACACGTGAAAGCTATCTGCGTTTCTAAAGACAAAGATTCACCTTGCATTCCTCCGACTATGGAAACTGCGACAAACCGCAGTTACTACATCTCCAGAGAACTTTACATGTACACCTCAGGCACTCCTTCTGAAGAAGTGAAGAAATACCTAGAGTGGACTCAAAGTGATTCTGCAAGAAACATAACGATAAAGGCTGGGTATGTACCAGTACCAAAGAACTGAAATGGAAACGAAATCAGAAACCAAACCAGTGACTGTTGACTGGCGAAGCCGCAAAAGTACGAAGCCGGTTTCTGAAAAAATTGCTGAAGGGATCATTAAGGGCGCGGGCTACAGCTCGATTGTCCTTATTCTCGGTATCCTCATTTTCATTCTCAAAGAATCAGCTCCATTTCTTATCAGTCGTTTCGATATCAAAGAATTTTTCGGTTCCACATCATGGAATCCGGCTTCGGTTGTAAAAGTCGAATATGGTGTTCTTGCCCTTCTCGTCGGCACATTGATGGTGACTGCACTATCCATGCTCATCGCAGTTCCCCTTGGCCTTGCCACTGCCTTTTACATTTCTGAGTTCTGTTCACCGAAACTCAGAGAGACTTACAAAATCCTCATTGAGTTCCTGGCTGCCATTCCTTCAGTTGTCTGGGGATTTGTAGCGATCATGATGATCAACCCGATGATCATCAAAGTTTTTGATGTTCCGATCGGACTCAATATTCTTAATGCTTCATTGATTCTCGCTCTCATGTCTCTTCCGCTGATTGTTTCTGTTGGCGAAGATGCACTTCGTGCAGTTCCTGAAACTTATCGCGAAGCCGCCGAAGCATTGGGCGCAACAAAATGGGAAGTCGCCACCCGCGTTCTTCTCCCTGCTTCGAAAAATGGTCTACTGGCTGCCGCTCTTCTGGGCGTTGGCAGAGCTCTGGGTGAAACAATGGCAGTTCTCATGGCCACTGGTCACTCCATTCAGATTCCTAAAAGTATCTTTGAACCGGGAAGAACTTTAACGGCAACGATCGCTGCTGAGCTTGGTGAATCGCCTAAAGGCGGAGAACACTATCAGGCACTCTTTGCGATCGGCTTAATTCTTTTTCTCATTTCCTTTGGTGTGAACGTTACCGCTGACTATTTCATCAGAGGGAGGAAGAAGTAATGTTTAAGCCAAGCATTCACCTCCAGAATAAAGAAATCCGCGAGAAGAACTTCAAGAGCGCCCTGAGCCTGCTCACATTCTTCCTTTTTCTTCCGGCTCTCATCATCATGTTCTGGCTTTTTATAAAAGGTTATCCGGCGCTCTCCTGGGAATTTCTCACTCAGGATCCGATCAACGGGATGACTGCTGGCGGGATTTTTCCGACCATCGTCGGAACATTCTGGCTTGTCATTATCAGCGTCCTCGTCTCTTGTCCGTTGGGAGTTCTGGCCGCGATTTATCTTTCTGAGTATGCCAAGGACGGACGTCTCACTCGTATGATTCGTCTTGCGATCCTGAATCTCGCCGGCGTTCCAAGTATCGTGCATGCATTGTTTGGTCTTGGGGCGTTCGTTCTTTTCATGAAAATGGGAACGAGTATCCTTGCCGCTTCGTTCACCCTTGCGGTGATGAATCTTCCCGTGATCATCACTTCGACTCTGGAATCACTGAAAGCAGTTCCACAATCGTTCCGTGAAGCTTCGTGGAACGTCGGTGCGAGTAAGCTTCAGACGATTCGCTATATTGTTCTTCCCAACTCGCTTCCGGGAATTCTTACCGGAGTGGTATTTGCCGTAGGAAGATCCGCGGGCGAAACCGCGGCAATTCTCTTTACAGGTGTTGCTTTCTATCTTCCGTTTCTCCCGCAATCAGTATTTGATCAGTGTATGTCGCTTTCCATGCACCTCTTTACGATTTCCACTCAGGTCGTGGGTGTGCCCGAGGCCTATCCATTCGCAACTGCACTTGTTTTGATCCTCATGATTCTTTCGATCAATTCGATTTCGGTCGTCATGCGAAGCTATTTCCGCACGAAGAGGAAGTGGTAAATGAAAAAGAAAATCGAAATCAAAAAACTCAAAGTTTCCTATAACAACAAGCTTGTTGTTCCTGAATTGAGTCTGGATATTTACCAGAACGAAATTCTTGCGATCATTGGCCCTGCCAATTCCGGAAAGAGTTCTCTTCTTCGCTGTCTTAACCGCATGACGGATTTTAACAATGAGATCAAGGTAGAAGGCGAAATTCTCCTCGATGGAGAAAATATTTTTGCAGAGGAAGACTCTACATTCCTGAGAAGACGCGTAGGCATGGTTTCTCCGCTTCCGGTCGGACTCCCGATGAGCATTAAAGATAACGTCACCTACGCTCCCCGGATGGCCGGATGTACGGATGAAAAAGAACTCGCAACCATCATGGAAGATTGCCTGAGGAAGGCAGCACTCTGGGATGAAGTGAAAGATCGTCTGAATGGACTCGCGACAAAACTTTCCGGTGGCCAGCAACAGCGTCTCACCATCGCCCGCGCCCTTTCTCACCATCCGGAAGTTTTGTGCCTGGATGAATTTTCCATCGCGATTGATCCGGTCACAACGATGAAGATTGAAGCGGTTCTGAGTGAACTCAAAAAATCCATGACGATCGTGATGGTCACTAACGTCATCAGCCAGGCCCGCCGTCTGGGCGATCGTACGGCGATGATGTTGAACGGAAGTCTGCTTGATCTGGACTCGAATGAGAAAATTTTCGGTAACCAGATTAAAGACTCAAGAACCAAAGATTATATTGAAGGACTTTTCGGATGAGCTTTGCGGTTAACACGAATGATTTCAGTTTCTGGTATGGCAAGTTTCAGGCGCTGAGAAATCTCACGTTCAATATCCATGCTCACAACATCACCGCTCTCATCGGACCTTCTGGCTGCGGTAAAAGTACTTTCCTGAAATGCCTCAATCGCATCAATGAAAGAGGCGCGGGCGAAGTTTCTCACGAAGGAAGTATTCAGGTCTTCGGCAATGATATTTATCACCCGACCGTCGCCCTTCCTGAGCTTCGCCGCCAGGTGGGAATGGTTTTCCAGAAACCCAATCCAATGCCCCTCACGATTTATGAAAATCTTGTTTTCGGTGCACGTACGCATCTTCGCAAGGTGAAGAACTCGGAGCTAGATGAAATGGTTGAGTCTTCACTTAAACGCGTGGGTATGTGGGACGATCTTAAAAACAAACTTCACAAACCAGGAATCGGTCTTTCGCTCGAGAAGCAGCAACGCCTTTGTATCGCGCGCCTTCTTCCTCTTAAGCCGAAACTCCTGCTTCTTGATGAGCCTTGCTCGGCACTTGATCCAGCGGGGATTGAGGCGATTGAAACACTCATCAAAGACCTCAAACGTGACTACTCGATCATCATCGTGACTCACTCAATGAGCCAGGCGAAACGCGTCTCCGATGAGACGATTTTCATGTACATGGGCGAGCTTATTGAGATGAGTCAAACGAAGCAGCTTTTCGAGAGCCCGAAAGAGGCCCGCACTGCCGCCTATATCGAAGGAAGATTCGGCTAATTTACTCTCGTATTTTGACATTCTCTCGAGTGAAGAATTATCGTTAGTCCTCGATATTCTTCTCCTCTAGACACTTGGAGTCAAAATGTACAAGGTAATTGCCGTCTACAAAGTTCCCGCCGACGACGCCGCTAAAGCAAAATTCGAAGAACATTACAAAACCGTTCACACTCCGATCTGCATGCGCATTCCGGGAATCAAAGAACTTCGTACTAACAAAATTTTCGGCGGACCAACAGGTGCATCCAACCTCCACATGGTTGCGGAAATGTGTTTTGAAAACAAAGACGCGTGGAAAGCAGCAATGAAGACACCGGAGATGATGGAGTCCGGAAAAGACGCCATGAAATTTGCGGGTGATTTAGTCTCTGTTCACTTCGCTGAAGAAAACATCGTTAAAGCTTAATGAAAACGTACGAGAACATTCTTGTTACGAAGAATTACCGTGAGCACGCTCACATTGCCCTCCTTCAACTCAATCGCCCAAAGGTGCTGAACGCACTTTCGACTGCACTCATGAAAGAAGTCGCTCACGCCTTACTCGCTCTTGATGACGATCCTGCAGTCAGAGTCATCATCATGACCGGAAGTGATCGCGCTTTCGCTGCGGGGGCCGACATTGCGGAGATGATGGAAAACTCCCCGATTGATCAGATCAATGACAATCGCCTGAGAAGCTGGAAAGAGTTGTTCCTTGTCACAAAACCTGTGATCGCAGCAGTCAATGGCTTCGCTCTCGGAGGCGGGTGCGAGCTTGCGATGTCCTGTGACATGATCATTGCCGGCGACAAAGCGCAGTTTGCCCAACCCGAAATAAAAATCGGAACGATGCCAGGTGCAGGTGGAACTCAACGCCTCACTCGCGCGATCGGAAAATCCAAAGCGATGCTCGCGGTTCTCACCGGAGACATGATGGATGCCTACGCCGCTGAACGCGCGGGACTTGTCGCGAAAGTTGTTCCTGCAGAAACACTTATGCAGGAAGTTTTTGAGATCGCCAAAGTCATCGCCAATCGCGCGCCGGTTGCGGTGAAGCTTGCTAAAGAAGCAGTCAACATGGCGTTCGAAACTCCCCTTAAAGAAGGTATGGAGTTTGAGCGTAGAAACTTCTACATCACGTTCTCCTCCAAGGATCAGAAAGAAGGCATGCGGGCATTTATTGAAAAGCGGGAGCCGAAGTATGAAGGCAATTAGTCTTCTTATTTTGCTTGTTGCCTGCTCAAACATGAAAGAAATGGAAGAGCAGTATAAAGAACGTCCGCTTCAGGAAAGCCAGCTCGTCCAGTGTTACCTTGAAAGTGACACGTATATGGGAAAGAAACCATTTGAAGCGAAGATGAATATGCATATCTCCGAGTTGGGAACGATAACCGAAGCGAAAGTCGTTTCCACTAGCTCGAAGGATCCGAATCTGAATGCCTGTCTGACTTACGTTATGCTGGGAGCAGGACGTCCTCTCAAGACAAATGAAAAAGCTGGGATCAAAGAAAAGACATTGAAGTTTTCGCCGGAAGGAAAGCATGAACTTTGAAACAATCAAATACGAAGTGAAAGGTGCTACGGCGGTGATTACAATTAATCGCCCGCAGGTCTACAATGCACTGAACGTTAAGGGTAAGCTCGATATCATTTCCGGTATTCGTGAAGCGAATAAGAATCCTTCCGTTCGATCCATCGTTCTCACTGCTGATGGAAAAGCGTTTTGTTCAGGACAAGATCTGAATGACCGCACAGTCGATGCGACCAAAGGTCCGGTGGATATCGGACACACTATTGAAACAGAATGGAACCCGCTCATCGAAGCGATTCGTACATCAGAAAAACTCGTTATTGCCGCGATCAATGGCGTCGCTGCCGGTGCAGGACTCTCAGTCGTTCTGGCGTGTGATCTGAAAATCGCAGCACCCGGAGTGCGTTTTATTTCTGGCTTTAGTCAGATCGGATTGGCACCCGATGCAGGCATGAGCTTCATGTTGGTTCGTCAACTTGGGTACACCAAGGCGCTGCAATTCGCGCTCTTAGGTAAGCCGCTTCTGTCAGAAGACATGCTGAAGTATAATTTCCTGACAGAGATCGCGGAAAATCCACTGGAAAAAGCGCTGCAATTGGCGGACGAAATAAATGCACTTCCGCCGCTTTCAGTGAAGATGGTGAAAAAGAACTTTCAGTTTGCTGCGGAAAAAGATCTCAGTGCGGTACTTGAGCGCGAGAAATACGCGCAAAGATTCCTGGGCTTTTCCCAGGACTACAAGGAAGGCGTTGGTGCATTTCTCGAAAAAAGAAAACCACAATTTAAAGGACTATAAGGAGAAAATCCCATGCGTGAATACACTTCAGAGGATTTGAAACTTTTTGACGAAATTAAAAATGGTCGCACTTTTGATGTGACCGATCCTATGCCGGAAATCTACCGGAAGAATCTTCTGAACCTTCTCTGGATGCAGGCAGATTCTGAATACGCCGGTGGCCTTGGTTACATGCCGTGGATCGCGAAAGCTCCGAACGCACACGAGAGAGTGCTCGTTGCTCAGATCGTGAAAGATGAGATGAGACACGCGCACGTGATCTACAGCATCCTCGAGACTCTGGGAGAGAAGACCCAGGATCACATGACGAGACACGAGTTTGACTGGCGCCTTCCAGCTGACGTTGCCAACATCGGTTTCTCCCGCGCCAAAAAAGACAAGCGCGTAAATATTTTCTACTACCCTATCATTCACTGGGAGGATTTCTGTTTGTTTAATTTCCTCATGGACCGCGCCGCCGGTCACGTTCTCGAGGACACACTGAATTCCTCTTTCGTTCCTTGGAAAACTGCTATCGGAACAATTGTGAAGGAAGAGCACATGCACCTCGCTCATGGTGATAAAACTGTGAAAACGATGGCACAGGATCCTGAGAAGAAAAAATTTCTCCAGGAGAGATTAAATCTCTGGTGGCCGCGGGTGATGAATACTTTTGGCAAGTCCACCGGCCAGGGTAATGATATTTATCAGCGCCTCGGTCTCAAGACCCGCTCCAATGCGGATGTCCGTGCGGCCTTCGTGAAAGAGATCACGGACAAGTGCGCTGAGTGGGGACTCGTGGTTCCGAAGTATGATGAGAACGTTCAGCCCACTGAATACGTTGCTTAATGAAACTTGAACGCATTGTTGTCATTGGGTCAGGTACCATGGGAAGTGGTATCGCCCAATGGTTTGCGCAGGAAATGTGTTTTGTGGAGCTCGTAGATAGCTCGACTGAACAACTTGAGCGCGCAAAAAAATCGATCTTTGACTCCTGGAATAAGCTCGTCGAAAAAGAAAAGCTCACTTCGTGCAAGGCCGAGCAAATGAAAAAACTTCTCGAGTTTAAGTCACTCGAGAGCGTTTCACAGAATGCTGATCTCGTCGTCGAAGCCATCATTGAAAACCTCGACATCAAAAGAGATCTCTTCAAGAAACTTGATTCTTATTTCTCTGAGAAAACTATCCTTTCCAGTAACACCTCCAGCTTTCCGATTCATCTCATGGCCGAGGCTGTTTCTGCGGAAAGACAAAAGAAATTTCTCGGTCTCCACTTCTTCAATCCCGCGACGATCATGAAGCTCGTGGAGGTGATCAAGGGGAAAGATTCCGATGAAAAGCTCTGCCAGGAACTGTATGACTGGTTTGACTCCAAGGGGAAGAAGCCAGCTCTTTGCAAGGATTCACCGGGCTTTATCGTGAATCGCGTGGCCCGCAATTTCTATGGAGAGCCTCTCCGCATTGTCGGTGAAGAGAACGAAGAAAAAATGAAAGAAGTCGACCGGATTTTAAAAGAAGTCGGCGGCTTCAAGATGGGCCCATTTGAGCTCATGGATCTCATCGGGATTGATGTGAACTACTCGGTCACCTGCTCCGTCTGGGAGGCCTACAATAAAGAACCGCGTTTTGCGCCTCATCCACTTCAGAAGAAAATGGTCGATGAGAAACGCTTCGGCAGAAAAACCAAACGAGGATACTACAAGTATGACTAACGTATCCTTTGGTGAATTTCTTCTGAACTTTGGTTTTGCCTCTAAAGAAGAGAAGAAGAACATCCTAAAAAACAATCAAGACAAGAAAGTGGTGATGGATCTCACTTGCTATGATCCAGAAGAGTTTTATTCCGAGTTTCCGAATCTCATTGGAAGTATCGCCGCTCTTTTTGCTGATGAAAATAAGAAAACAGAAATTCATTTCCGTGAGAGATCAGAACTGGTTTTGGCAAAATTTAAAGAGCTCGGTTTTACTACGGTCGAAACAACCATTATTTCATGTGGATTCATTTTTCCACGGACCATTGTCCAGATTATCAATGAGGCGGCTTTTGCTCTGGAAGAAGAAGTTGCTTCGAAAACTGATATCGATCGAGCAATGAAGTTTGGTGTGAATTATCCCAAAGGCCCGTTTGAATGGCTTGAAGGTCGCGAGGAATATGTCAGAGTGCTTTTAAGTGAGCTCCTGGCAAAAACCGGTGATCAACGCTACCGCATTTCGAAATTACTCAAATAAAAAAGGCCCCATTCGGGGCCTTCTTCTTTTGTGTGTGTCTTTCTACAGGAACTACTTGCAGGCAGAGCCAGGAGTCACTGAGAGGTAGAAGCGCTTCTTCGCGATAGGCTTCGCTCCACCTTGTGTATAAACCTGAACGTAAGCGTAGTCCTTACAAGAACCGTCTGGCTGGTTCACTTCATCGCACTCTTTGGTGTTAACTGAGAGCGGGATCGAAAGAAGTTCGTCAGCAGAGTTCACAGTGTAAACCTGAGGATTGTTTTCTTCGCCGGCCCATTTAAGAGCACCCTGAAGTGCGCCCGCTCTGTACTCAACTTTAACTGTCGCTGGGAAAGTGATGAAGTTTGAATCACCAGCAGTGAGTTTCACTTTGAGTTCGTAAGAAGCAGTACCTGATGCATCACAGGCCTTGATTGGCTTTTCCCGTGAAGCGTTCG
>JBJMLZ010000051.1:0-7933 GCA_045805035.1 Bacteriovoracaceae bacterium | reverse complement strand
TCTTTGAAAGCTTTTTCACGAGCTTCCTCAGGCATCTTCTTAGCTTTGAGTTTTTCTTCCATCTCAGCAAGGTCAGACTTGTCGTCCTTATTGCCGAGTTCTTTCTGAATCGCATTCATCTGCTCATTCAGGTAGTACTCTTTCTGAGATTTCTCCATCTGAGTCTTCACGCGAGAACGAATTCTTTTCTCAACGTTGATGATCTCGATTTCACCCTGCATTTTCTCAAGGAGAAGCTGGAGGCGAGTGTCCACGTTGACCGCATTGAGGATTTCCTGTTTCTCAGGAATCTTCATTGTCAGGTGGGCGACGATGATATCAGCGAGACGAGACGGGTCTGTGATAGAAGAGATGCTCATTAAGAGTTCAGGAGGGATTCTCTTATTGAGTTTTACGTATTGTTCGAAGACCGACTTCACCGAGCGCATAGAAGCTTCCACTTCCACGTCAGACTCGACCACGTCAGCGCACTTCTCTACTTCAGAGTAGTATCCATCGTTCTCACAACGGAACGACTTGATCTTCGCTCTGTACTTGCCTTCGATCAGCACTTTTACAGTGTTGTCCGGAAGTCTCAGCATCTGAATGATGGAGACAACGGTACCGATGTCGTAGACATCTTCGCGTTCCGGGTTCAGAACCGAAGCATCCTTCTGGGTGACCAGGAAGAGTTCGTTTCCGTTCTTGGCGGCCTTTTCAAGCGCAGAAATGGATTTCTCACGACCTACGAAGAGTGGCACAACCATGTGTGGGAAGATAATGACATCTCTTAGGGGAAGGAGAGGGAAGTTGTTTTGAGCTTCAGACTTCTTATCGGACATAGCACCTCCTGCGCATCGTCTCTCGGGAACACAACCTTTCATTCATGAAGGGCTGTTATCTTAAGTATCCCATGAATCGCCGGAAGTTTTATAGAAAAAAAAAGGCCCGGAATTAATTTCCGGGCCCGACTGATTTTAACGATTACTTCTAGTTAGAAGTTATTTAGTGTAAGGAATTTTAGGAAGCGTTCTCGATTTTTTTGGTCGATTTGCCACCGGCCTTCGCTTCTACCCGCTTCTTCCGATCACCTTCTTCCAGGATTGGTTTTCCGTGACCCGTGATGGCCTCTTTAGTAACGATACACTTGGCGATCTTCTCGTTCCCCGGGAGATCGTACATAACGTCGAGCATGACTTGCTCGATAATTGAACGAAGACCGCGTGCCCCTGTCTTTCTTTTGAGTGCAGTGCGAGCGACTTCTCCGATAGCGTCCGGAGTGAATTCCAGTTCAATTCCGTCAAAGTCAAAGAGCTTCTGGTATTGCTTCACGATGGCGTTTTTTGGCTCCGTGAGAATGGAAACCAGAGCAGCTTCATCGAGCTCCTCGAGCATCGCAGTGACGGGAAGTCGACCGATAAATTCCGGAATGAGACCGAATCTTACCAGATCTTCCGGCTCGATTGCCCCGAGAGTTTCCAGATGCGATTTCTCTGCTTTCTCGGTGTTCACCGAAGTGAGTCCCACCGATTTTGACTTCGTCATACGCTTCTCGATGATCTTCTCGAGACCCACGAAGGCACCGGCACAGATAAAGAGAATGTTTCTGGTATCAACCTGGATGTATTCCTGCTGAGGATGCTTACGACCACCTTTCGGAGGAACGTTCGCGACAGATCCTTCCACGAGTTTCAGGAGGGCCTGCTGTACGCCTTCACCGGAAACATCACGAGTGATGGAAGGGTTTTCAGACTTACGGGCGATCTTATCGATCTCATCCACGTAAACGATCCCGCGCTGGGCACGCTCGACATCGAAGTCACAGTTCTGGAGAAGAGAAAGAATCACGTTCTCAACGTCCTCACCTACGTAACCCGCTTCAGTGAGAGTCGTTGCATCCGCGATCGCGAAGGGAACGTTCAAAAACTTAGCAAGTGATTGAGCAATGAGTGTCTTACCTGAACCAGTTGGACCCGCGAGAAGGATGTTGGACTTTGCGAGCTCAACTTCATCTTCACGGCCCGATGGACGGTGAGAAATACGCTTGTAGTGGTTATGAACCGCAACCGAAATAATTTTCTTCGCGCGGTCCTGGCCGATCACGTAGTGATCAAGGTGACCCTTGATCTCGTGAGGCTTCGGAACGTTGTCAGTGGCCGTTTTTGAGACGGTTTTGACGGAGTCCTCATAGATGATGTCGTTACAGAGCTCGATACACTCATCACAAATGTAGACTCCGGGACCGGCAATAAGCTTCTTCACTTCCTTCTGCGATTTTCCGCAGAAGTTACAATTTAAGCTGCCGTAGGATCCGCCTTTCTCTTTGCTCATATTCGCCTTTTTAAAGTTCCGCTATTATTTCTTAAGCGCTGTCTTACCTTTAGGAGTAATGATGTTGTCGATGAGACCAAACTCTTTCGCGCGACCCGGATCGAGGTAATTATCGCGATCACATGCCTTCTCTACCTCATCGTACTTACGGCCGGTGTGCTTGACGTAAATATTGTTCAACTGCTTCTTCAAATCGAGAATTTCCCTTGCCTGAATCTCAATGTCCGTAGCCTGACCGCGAGCACCGCCTAATGGCTGGTGAATCATGATCCGCGAGTGTGGCATCGAGTATCTGTGTCCTGCTTCTCCTGCTTGCAGAAGAAGAGAACCCATCGAAGCCGCAAGACCCACACAGTACGTGTACACCGGGCAAGTCACGTGTTGCATGAGATCGTAGATGCCAAGACCGGCATAAACCGATCCGCCTGGTGAGTTAATGTAAAAGTGAATCGGAGCTTCCGGGTCACTTTGCTCTAAGAAAAGCATCTGCGCAACCAGAAGGTTGGAGACAGTATCATTCACTTCGGTACCGAGAAAAATAATTCTGTCGAGGAGAAGTCGTGAGTAGATATCGTACTGGCGTTCCCCGCGTGCAGTTTGTTCAATGACAATGGGATTGGGGATGTAGCCCATGACTGGATCTTTCATGCGTGTCCTTTTTGACGGAAAATGTTGAGTCCTTTTGACAGGCTTATCGGAAAATTCTCGTCAATTCTTGAGGTTAAATTTAAGGCCCTCGGCCCTTTTCTCCAAGATGGGCACTTCTTGTCATTCCACAAGGTTTTGGGTCGTTTGGTCTTGAAAATCAGACTGAGCAGCATTAGATTCTTGTGGACCAAGTCAGTCTTTCAACCCAGTTCTAAACACTCATTTTTGAGAAGGAGTTCTTCATGGCACGTCTAGTTGGTAATCCGGCCCCCTACTTTAAGGCCGATGCACTTGTGAACGGCGCAAATAAATCTATCTCTCTCGACGACTACAAAGGTAAGTGGAAAGTTCTTTTCTTCTACCCACTCGACTTCACTTTCGTCTGCCCTACAGAGATCATCGCGTACTCAGACGCTGCTGATAAATTCAAGGCCATGAACTGCGAACTCATCGCTTGTTCAGTGGATTCATTCTTCTCTCACCTGGCGTGGACAAAACAGCCGCGTAACGAAGGTGGTCTCGGTGAAGTGAAATTCCCGATCATCGCTGACCTTGATAAGAAAGTTGCCCGTGACTACGAAGTTCTCGTCAATGAAGGTGTTGCTCTCCGCGGTCTCTTCATCATCGACGACAACAACGTCATCCAGCACTCGACCATCAACAACCTCTCCGTAGGTCGTTCAGTTGAAGAAACTCTTCGTCTCGTTGAGGCGTACCAGTACACAGCGAAGTCGGGCGAAGTTTGTCCGGCCAACTGGAAGAAAGGCGCAGACACCATGAAGCCAGATCCAACAGGCTCGAAGGCCTGGTTCAAAAAGAATGCTTAATCCGAGTAAATAGATCGGTGACTTTTCGGGGCCCCAAAAGGGCCCCTTTTTTATTTAATGGTCGCCTTGTGTCACCAATTTTTACCGTGTAACGACGGTAATTTATTCAGCTTTAAGCAGCGCACGAACGGTAATCTTTACAATTACTGAAGAAAACTTCCTCCCCACATTGTCAGTGGGCCCGCAAACTCTTTATAAGGCACTCATTAACGACGTTTCGATTTGTATCGGGCCAGAAAGTAAAACAATGGCCCACGAATTGCGATGTAAACGGGGAATGGCCTCGCCAGGATGGTTGGCCAAAAAATGAGGGGATAATGTCTAAAGTGAATGTAGTCGATCTCGGAGCGTTCAAAGAACTGAAAGAGCTCCGTCGTTCCGTCGAATCGTTTGAAAAGTATCTGAAGACTTTGAGCAATTCTCAGCTCGAGACAGAAGTTAATTATCTTCTCGATGAATTCTCCAATGACAATCATGGAAAAGATTTCTTTTCCAAGAGCCAGTTGATCTTAAAAGAGATCAAGAACCGCGCTCATAAATTCGTCAAACCTAAGATCAAGCTTCTCGATAACGAACTCTGCGAATAATTACGGGGGGATCTTCCCCCCTTTCCTTTCTTCACACCTCACAGATTAACAATTTTTTCTCCTGTATAGTCCGGCCACTTAAAAAGACCGGGAGGTCCTATGCAGAAGCTTAAAGCATTCATCGCTATTCTATTAACTGTTGTCACTCTCACTCACTCGAAACCTTCTCAGGCCGCAGTCGGTGCTGCTTTCTCCACACCGGTGTTGATCGCAGGCCTTGCCATCGGTGGAGTTGGTGTCGTGGGTTCAGTTATTGGTCTTGCTAAATGTAACCAGCAGAGCGGCGATTCAGCTGCGTGGTGCGGAGTGATTGTTGTTCTTCTTGGTGTGCCGGTAGTGCTGATTGGTCTGGTCGTCCTTGATGGCGAGCAACAGCTTTCCTTCCGTGAATTGAATAACAATGAAGCCGCGAAGATCGGCGTGAGTGCGCAGGAACTTGCGGTTTATAACTCAGAAATCGATCAGGCGAACATGCTTCTTTCCAACGTGAAGGAAGATCTCTCAGCGATCAACAATCCAACAGAAAAAGATTCGATCAATGCATGGAGTTCAGTGAGAGACCTCGTCTCTCCGGAAACGTATTCGGTCATGCAGAAAATCGCTTCGCAAAAATAAGAGGTATATATGAAACAACTTAAAATTTTCTTCGCCGTTCTCATGACGGCCGTCACTCTCACTCATACGAAGCCTTCGCAGGCCGCAGTTGGTGCCTTCGTCGGAACCCCGGTTCTCATCGCTGGCCTTGCGATCGGTGGCGCGGGTATCGTCACTACCATCGCCGGAGTAGCGTCCTGCAAGCCTGGTGATAGCTCAGGCCTTTGCCAGGGTCTCATCGTCCTCGTTTTCGCGCCGGTTGTTCTTCTGGGCTTGGTGGTCCTGGAAGGAGAACAAAAAGTAGAGTTCCGTGAGCTTTCAAAAGAAGAAGCGAATAAGCTCGGCATCTCTTCGAATGAACTCGCGGTTTATAACTCAGAAGTCGATCAGGCGAACATGCTGGTGGCAGACGTAAGTGCAGAGCTTTCTAAAATCGAAAAGCCAACTTCTGAAGATTCAGGCGTTGCCTGGTCGAAAGTTAAAGATCTCGTATCTCCTGAAACATTTGCGACCATGCAGAAGATCGTTTCTCAGAAATAATCACTTCCTACAGACTCACACTGAAGGGCCCCACTGGGGCCCTTTTTATTTTTTACACGCCTCCTTGTCAGCCTACCGACCGGTAGGTAAAGTGCGCCCGAATCCAAACATGACCGGGAGGTCTTATGAAGAAGAAATTTAAAGTTCTTTTTGCCATGCTTTTTATTGTTGGATCCCTCACACATTCAAAACATTCAGAGGCAGCAGTAAGTCTCGCTACCGGCGGGACTGCAGTTGTAGGACTTGCGGTGATGGGTACAGGTGCTGCGGCCGGAATTATCGGAACAGTTATTATTGGAAGTACATGCTCAGAAATGGGTTGCCTGGCCAAACTTTTCCCTATGGCCGCCGGCGCCGGCATCGTGGCGCTGGGATTAATCATTCTTGATGGAGAGCAAACGATTGAGTTCAAAACTCTTGATAAAAAATCAGCATCCGCTCTCGGAGTGACGGAAACCGAGCGCGAAAGCTTCAACGAAGAACTCGATCAGGCCAACATGCTTCTCGCAGACGTTTCAGTGGAAATGAGCAAGCTGGAAAATCCAACTGCAGAAGATTCAGTCCATGCGTGGAATCAGGTGAAAGACCTGGTCTCCCCTGCCACTTTCGCGACCATGCAGAAGATCGCCTCACAAAAATAAACACTTTCTCCAAACTCACTCTGAAGGGGCCCCACTGGGGCCCTTTCTTTTTTACAGACCTTCCTTGCAAACCTACCGACCGGTAGGTATAGTGCCGCCATTCCAACAACGACCCTGGAGGTCTTATGAAAAATCTCAAGATGTTCTTTGCTGTTCTTTTAACTGTCGTCACTCTTACGCACTCGAAGCCCTCACAAGCAGCAGTAGGTGCCATCGTCTCAGCCGGGATTCTCACTGCTGGTCTTTATATCGGAGGGGCAGCCGTTGCTGGAACTGTTGTCGGAGGAATCTCTTGTCTCGGCGAAGGCGGCGGAGATGCCGGTAGCTTTTGTGGAGGTATGGTTCTACTCGTGGGAGCCACGGTTCTCGCTCTCGGGTTAGTTGTAATGGATGGAGAACAGGGAGTTCAGTTCACTGAGCTGACACCTGATCAGGCAAAAAAACTTGGAATCAGTAAGCCGGAACTCGTGGTTTACAATTCAGAAATTGATCAGGCGAACGTTCTGGTGGCGGAAGTGCAGGCCGAACTTTCAAAAATCGATAAACCAACTGCGCAGGATTCACTTGTTGCGTGGAGCGCAGTGAAAGACCTCGTTTCTTCCGAAACTTACTCGACCATGCAGAAAATCGTTTCACAGAAGTAATTTGCTCACAAAAATAATTGTTCTGGAAAAAGCTACCGGGTCCCCAGTTTCGGGGACTCTGGTAGACTTCTTCCATGAATAAAAAAATCCTACTTCCATTGAGTCTTGTTATTTCTTTTTCCGCGTTCGGCGAGTGCACGAATAAAAAATTCGTCCTCCTGATCCACGGAGGTGTTGGCTACAACGCCAGTGAAAAACAAAAAGAAGTCATGGTGAATATCCTGAAGAAGGGCCATGAAGAGCTGAAAGCGGGAAAACCCGCTCAGGATGTTGTGGAAGAAGCACTGGTGACCTACGAAGACTCAGGTCTGTTTAATACCGGTAAAGGTGGCGTACGTACGAGTGCTGGGACCGTCGAGCTGGATGCTTCGATCATGGACGGAAAAACCATGGCGGCAGGAGCGGTGGGAAGTCTCAAGAACGTGAAAAATCCCATTCGCCTTGCGCGAATGATAAAAGATAAAACGAAGCACGTGTTCATGGTGGGTGAAGGTGCCTCCGCGAAAGCGAAAGAATTCGGGCTTGTTATGGTGAGCTCGGATTACTTCGTAAGCTCCATGACCAAAGATAAGGTTCATTACGGTACTGTGGGTGCGGTGGCGCTCGATCGCTGCGGAGATCTTGCTGCCGCGACTTCTACCGGAGGCCTTTTAGGTAAAACTCCGGGACGCCTTGGTGATTCACCGGTGATCGGAGCGGGAACTTATGCCAACAATAAAACCGTGGCGGTTTCTTGTACCGGTGAAGGCGAAAAATTTATTCGTGCTTCGGCAGCGGTGAGAATATCGAACATTCTTCAATACACAAAACGTTCTTTGAAATCGGCGGTGGAAGAAACTCTGGCGCTCGTGAAAGAACTTGGTGGAGACGGCGGGATTATTACTTTGGATAAGAATGGGCAGATCGTCACTTCTACCAATGACAAAATGCCCATGCCTCGTGGTTTCGTAAGAGAAGACGGAAAGGTCGTCGCGAACGATTAATGCTTCTGCTGAGAAATCCGGGAAGCATCTCCGCCCAGGTCGGAAGACATTCCCACATCGGGAGTGTTTCCTTCATAGCCTTGGGCGCTGCCTTTTGAACCTGCGTTTTTCACTGCCTGATCAAATGCCTGCTTATCACCTTTTTGTCCTTTGTATCCG
>JBJMLZ010000050.1:0-7765 GCA_045805035.1 Bacteriovoracaceae bacterium | reverse complement strand
ATTCATGAATCACAGGGAAACCATCAAGACGATCAGATTGCGCTTCAGCTCTACAAAGATGCGCAGGTGGTGTTCTTCCGGAATTACAATCTTTACCCGACCTTCAATCAATCGTTCAATGAGTTCCGGAAAAACTTTGAGCACCTGCCGGAGATGAAGGAAGCAGAGGTCGCGGGAAAATATGTTCTTGAAACCGAACATACGCGCGCGTTCAAGGAATTCCTGGCGATGAAGATCAAAACTCTTTCCGGAAAGAAGACGACGGAGGGTCAGATCTCGTTTCTCGTTCAGGATGGAATGATCGCGGAAAAAGTTCCGCAGAAATATGAGTTCCCGATGTACTGGGGCATGCACGCCAGTTCTGCTATCGCCATGGGGATGGGAAGTAAAATTTCGTTTGAACTTCCGATGATCGGAAACGTGGAGAGACCCAAGATCGCGCGTCTTCAGGCGATCGATGCCACCGGAAAAGTAGTGAAAGAATCTCCATTGTCTGTGATTTCTCCGATCAGTGAGCTCGCCGCTCAGGCGATCAATGAACATTCAGCATCGATTGCTGCAAAGACAGCTGCACGAGTGGCCGCCAAGCACATCGCTGCCCTCGCCGCTTCCGCCGCCACTTATGAGGCCGCCCGTCGCCAGAAGAACGGTGGATTTATCATGATCGCCGCGAGCCTTGGTCACGCGGCCGCAGTTGCTGCCATCAATAAGAGTGAAAGGGCGGACGTACGCTTCTGGAGCATTCTTCCTTCCAGTATCCGGATGGGAAATCTCGCGCTTCCTAAGGGGAAATATCAGTTTCGGGCGGTTTTCGGGGAACCAGGTGCGATGGAGTATCAGGTGATCGAACTGGGTGCTCATGAAGTGACCGACCGGTCACTGCAGTTTGTGATGAACACCCGCGAAGACAAACTTCCGGAGAAAAAGGTCGCGGGCCCCGTTATCAACGTGCCCGCGCCTGATCGCTCCATCAGTTCGGAGTCGACTCCATTACATTGATTTTTTCTTCGTCGTTGTTTTCTTCGTTGTCGTTGTGTCTGTAGCTGGCGCAGTCATGTCGGTTTCTTTCGTTTGCTTCGTATCCATCGACCCGTCAGTGTTCTTTGTCTGAGTCGTAGTTGTGTGAGTCTGCTGGGCAAACGCTGAGAGAGAAACGAAAGCAAGAACGGCAATAAACATTTTCATAAAAACTCCTTTTAAGTTCCTGCCAAAAGAATAAGGAAGCGCGGCCGGGCTTTTCAAGCGCGGAGATAAAAACTCGGGAAACATGCCGTTAATCATCAAGAAGCTCCGCGAGGCGCTGGAATCTTCCTTCAAACGCAGTCACGCGGTCCATGCTCCAGAGAAAATCCGGACGTGCTCTTCCGATCCAGTCACCGCCGATGATCTTCCCGCTCCGATCAAGATCGAGTGTGTACTGGTAAGTCACCTTCTCGATAGTTTGCCCGGTCGTAAGAAAGAACGGCACCCATGTGTTGGCGGCAGATTCTTTGATATAGCGGAGATCCATTTTCACCATCATCCGTCTCGCAGTACCCGGCGAAGATTTCACGGATGGGGCCAGATGATCTTTCATGACGGTGATCTGGTAGTCATGAAGGGGGTGGTTCCACACGAGCTCAGTTTTTTCGATATCAAGAATGAGACTCTGATCCTGGAGACCGATCGTATTGGCGACGGTGACGTGAAACGCGCCCGCATTGAGATCGTTTTTCGAGCAGCCCGGATTCATGTAAGGCCAGAAACAGCGCTTGCCCATCTGGTGAGTAGGAGCTTTGTCGTTGTGATAAGCGTAGTACCAGGAAAGAAGCGCCTTGATATCGGAAGAACCAAAGGGCACGCGAATTCCGTCAGCACTCATGAGTGTTTTCGGAGTTGGTTCATTGTGATTGAGCGAGGCCGGTGCCCAGCCGTGACAGATTCCGTACCATTCCGGCGCGCCTCTGTAGGCATGGTCATCCACTTCTTTCACGAGTGAGTAATTATAATCACCAAGAAGGAGATCAAACTTTTCCGAAGGAGCAAGATGTGAGAGCTCCTCGCTGCTCATATGCATGGCCTCATCTCTTGAAGGAGATTTCAGATGAAATCCTTCCTGCTCAGGAGTGTTCCACCTGTTGTTAATCATGCCTTTTCTTGTTGGCCACGAATCTCCCGACCAGAGATGCTTTGTCATAGTGACAGAAGCAGACATGGGAAGTTTTGCGAACGAGTATTCAAACGTGCGACTGCGAATGGTGGGACTGGATGATCTCCCCCATTCCGTGTCGATACCTGCATGCAAAGCGAGTGGAACCAGCATGAGTCCGAGAGCGAGTAATTGTGCTTTCAAAGGAACCTCCTGAAAAGGAGGCGAACAATGCTTTATTAAATTTGCTTTGATAAGTTATTGCGGAAGAATTGAGATAGACGCCATCAGGCATCCGCGACTTCACGCAAGCGCACAGTCACGGAGCCTACGGCCAACGAATCGCTCAGCTGGTTAAACGCGGTTCATAGTTTTCGATTGCACTCTTTCCTTACTATGCTCGATTCGGTTACCAGCACTGTAAACTCTTGCACCCAATCTGGTTGCTCCACATTGAGACAGAAATTCCCCTACTCGTTCGATGACGTCACCGATTTTGTGGCTCAACGTGGTTTTTGTAGTGATGTTTTTCATAAACACCTCCCTGCATCTTTTCCTTCAAGATCCATTCCAACTTGATGCAAGAGAAGAAGTTTAGTTATGAATTACCCGCAACCATCCGTGCGATTCGCACTCACCAGCGCGATACCGCCTTTGATACTGAATTGCGTAGGTTTGATCGTGCACTTGATACACATCGGGATCACCTTCTCTCCTTCCACTTGAGGATGATGAATGTGAGCACTAACTGAGGCCTTGTTCGTGCAGCCTGCGACTGAACATTGCTCGGGCCATTTTTTTTGAGAGTATTTCACCCAGTGCTTCTGCCACGTAAGACAAGCACAGGTTTTATCTTCCGAGTTTTCTTTATTGGCCCACCCACTGGCTGAAATCGGCACGCTTTCTCCTTTGCATTTTGATAAGCAGATTTTCGGATGAAGAACTTTCAAACTTCTTCTAAGTTTTCTTAATAGAATAAAATTAAGATTAGACGACTGACATTGGTCCTTGCCTCTTTTAGTCCATTACCTTCGGCAGTTCCCTTGCACGGAATTCTGAAACTCTGGAGGTTTGATATGAATAAAAAAGCACTCATTGTTGTCACCAGTAACGATCAACTCGGAAACACAAACGACAAAACTGGTTGGTTTCTCTCCGAGGTCACGCACGTTTACTGGCCACTCTTTAACGACGGCTTTCAGGTGGACTTCGCAAGTCCGCGAGGAGGCCTGGCCCCGGTGGAAGCGAAGAGCATGAAGCTTGAAGACCCTGAGAACAAAAGTTTCGTTGAGAAATTCAATGTCAAAGAAGGTCTCCGCACACTGACGCTGGGATCACTCCATCCTTCCGAATATGGAGTCATCTACTTTGCCGGCGGCCACGGGACAATGTGGGACTTTCCCGGTGATCCCGAGATTCAGCGGCTCGTCTCTTCGATCTATGAAGATGGCGGAATTGTCGCGGCAGTTTGCCACGGGCCATCTGCGCTCACGGAAGTGAGACTCTCCGATGGAAAATTTCTGGTCGACGGAAAAACGGTGAACTCATTCACTGACGCTGAAGAAAAAGAGGCCGGCAAAGATAAGATTGTTCCTTTCCTCCTTGAGTCGCGACTGCGTGAACACGGCGGAAAATTTCTTGCGGGTAACAATTGGGCCAATCAGGTTGTGACTGATGGAAGACTCATCACCGGACAAAATCCGCAATCCGCTTCTACATTGGGGCAAACTATTGTTCAGGTCTTCTCGCGACTGGAATCTTCAGGCGAAGAGACAAACAAGCAGGATGATTTTTCTTCAGACTTGCAGTTATAATAGGAGGCATGAAAACATTATTTTTCTGTCTCCTTCTCTCGAGCTCCTTCGCCCTGGCAGAAGTGGTCATCCTTCATGAAGACAAGGAAGACCTGAACAAGGATGGAAAAAAAGATTCCATCGCGTGGGTCGCTTCCTCGAAAGATGCACAGAGACCTTCGCGTCTGGTGATCCGCACGACGGGGAAGACGCTTCTCGATCTCAAGGGAAATTTCTGTAAACCGATGGAAAAGGCAGAGGACTGCACGGACCTGACCGTCGTGAAGCGCCTGTCACCAAGAAAAGAGCCGCTGCTGGTTTTCACGAGCGGACCGTCTGTCTGGACCTACCGCTGGCAAAAAGGCAATTACACTCTCTATCGCGCTTCCTGGAGTGGTGAAGGTGAAAAGCACGAGATCAATTATGAGACCGGTCGCGCACTCGTCACTTCTTCCAAGGCCACTCATCCTTGTCCCCTGAAAAACACCCGTGCTCAGGAAGACCTCGCTTCGTTCAATCTCTTCCCGATTAAGGATGAGGCCGCCTGTCAATAATCAGGCAATCCGGAAATGCGTGAAGATGTCTCCGGATTTTTCCGTGAGTTCATCGAGTATCTCGAGGAGCTCTTTCAGCTCAAAGGGTTTCTGCAGAAAGTACTCTATCCCGCAGGAGAGACACCGTTTCTTCCCGTAAATGTCGGCACTCATACCGATCACCGGAATAAAAGCGAACGCTGGAACTTCCTCGAGCCTTTTCTTGAATTCCTGCCCCCGATCACCGGTAGATACATGTCCAGGATGATCACATCCGGGAGCGCATGATTGTTCAGGTGATCAATGCCCGTCTTTCCATTAGGAGCGATGATGACATCGTGGCCGCAATCCGAAAGAACTTCATTCAGGGCAATGGCGATGTCAGGGTTGTCTTCGACGATGAGAATTTTTTTGTTTCTGTTCATGGGAAACTCCTTGTTTCCTTACCCCTATTTTACCACTCCCTCGAATCCGGAGCAAAAGTGCCCTCTGTCGTGCTGATTTCAGAGGCAAAACAAGAAGCGCTTAATGTAAAATGAAGGAATGTCAAAGCTTCGCTCGCGAACCAGTATCAGCGGCCTTTTTTTCCTGCACGGGCTCGTCTTCTCCTCGTGGGCAGTGAGGATCCCCGCCATTCAGGAAATGCATGGGCTCACGGAAGCGACACTAGGTACGGTTCTTCTCTGTAAACCCGTGGCGTCCCTTCTTTGCATGCCCGTCGCCGCCAAAGCAGTCGAAAAATTCGGAAGCAAGAAAGTCCTCCTGTTTGCGATTTCAACTTACGGCGTTCTTCTCTACGGCATCGGCCTCATGCCTTCGGTGGCCTTTCTCATGCTGAATCTTTTTTTGTTCAGCTTCGCGAGTAACCTCGTAAACATTTCCATCAATACTCAGGCAATTGCTCTGGAAAAACTCTATGGAAAAAGTGTCATGGGTTCGCTTCATGGACTCTGGAGCATGGCCGGATTTGTGGGAGGCGCCCTGGGTGCCCTCATGATCGCAGAAAAAATTCCTCCTGCGACTCACTTTCTGATCATCACTGGACTCGCTTTTGCCGGCGCCTACGCGGCCTCTCCTCACCTCTTACCTGATGAAGAAAAAGTGCATGAGGAAAAAAAGAAATTTTTCCGCATTCCCGAAGGCCCGCTGGTCCTTCTCGGCGTGATTGCGTTTTTCTCCCTTCTTTGTGAAGGCACGATGTTTGACTGGAGTGGGATCTATTTCAAGAAAGTTGTCGGTGCGGAAGGCGGGTGGATCGGCGCAGGCTACACCGCTTTCATGATCACGATGGCAGGAACGAGATTTCTTTCTGATATTCTCCGCGATCGCATTGGCCCGAAAAAAATTCTTCTGTTCTCAGGTCTTCTCATTTTCATGGGCCTCATGCTTGCTGTTCTCTTCCCGGTTCTTCCGGTTGCCCTCCTCGGATTTCTTCTCGTGGGTTCCGGGGTTTCATCGATCATTCCTTTGGTCTACGGGCTCACCGGAAAAACAAAGGTTATGTCTCCAAGTGCCGCAGTCACTGCAGTGGCCACCACCGGCTATTTCGGATTTCTTCTGGGGCCACCGCTCATCGGCTGGATTGCTTCGGCGTCAAGCCTGCGAATCTCGTTCACATTAATTTCTTTTATGGGTCTGATGATCATCGCGCTTTCAAGAAAACTGAGTACAATTGAGCAATGAAAATCATCCTCCTTCTTGCTCTCAGTCTGTCTGCCTTCGCCCAGGAATTCTCTTTCCCGATCAAGGATACGCAACACGATCTGAACGGCGACGGACACATGGAAACCATCACGTGGACTGCGAGTGCTAAGGGAGTGAATAAACCCGATAAGCTCGTCATCTCTTCCCGCGGGAATGTTCTTCTCACCTATGAAGACAATTTTTGTAAGCCCGGTGAGGAAGCCGGCAACCCGGATGGATGTATTGATCTCCAGATACATCCGGTGAAAGAAGGGAAAGTGACAAACCTGGAAATGAGAAAAGTAGACACTCAGTCCTCTGTCGATCAACATCGCACAAGCTACATTTATCGCTGGGTGAACAACGAGTTTGTCCTGAAAAGCGCCACGGCAGTGACGACGATGACGGGGCATGATGGCTCGAAGAAAAGAGAGACCTACGAGATAAACTATTTGAAAGGGACCGCGATCGTCACCAAAGACAAGACCATCTCTAAATGTTCCGTGAAAAATCTCCGCAAAAACGAAAAGCTCTCCGACTTCTCGCTCTTTGACGTCGCGGCCGACGTTCAATGTAAATAATCTACTCAGTCAGGTTCTCCGGCCGGCGCCGCTTTTGCTCGTCTCCTCATGGCAACTGAGGAGGCACACTATGGTTAACCAGACGCAGATCATTGAGCTCGAAGAAAAATTCTGGCAGGCAATGAAAGATGAAGACATCGACGGCGCAGTTTCGCTCACGCGTTTCCCTTGCGTGATCACCGGCCCTCAGGGCATGCGTCTTGTGACCGAAGATGATTTCCGCTCGATGATGGGAGCTCACTCCGGAGAAGTATTTCAAAATATCGAGCTGAAAAATACGCAGGTAGAATTTCTGAATGATGACACTGCGATCATCACCTACGAGACGACGATGAACGGTAAAGATCTTCTTGATGTTTCGACCTGGGTTCGTCAGGGCAATGGATGGCTCTGTGCTTTTCATTCGGAAAATCCGATCGCTCACTAAGTTGCCGCCGTCTTTCACGATCAGCGAGCTCCAGTTTCCTTTGGAATATCTTCGGCCGGACCGCAAAAGCTTTGTTCTAAGATAAGACCTGGCCAGGAGGTCTTATGAAATTGATTCTCATTTTATTCCTCATGTCGACGTCAGTATTTGCTCTGACACAGGTGAAGGAATCCGAGCCTGCGAACATGAAGAGTGACAGCAGTAAAGAAACTGAGGATGCTTACCGCCGCATGCTTGAGAAGAAAAAAGAAAGAGTCTCCGAGACTTCCAAAGAGGTCAAGCAACGCGAAGAATACGACAATGATGATGACGACGAAGATGATGAAGAAGATGACGACGACGAAAGGATCCGCTATTAGGATGCGAGCACTCCTGTGCCTCAGCTTCGTGCTTTTTAGTTTTCTCACCTTCGCGCAGGAAGATCGTCTTGAGGACATTCCCATGGCACAGGACGATCGCGACAGTGAGATCGTCCTCAAGCACATGATCAAAGAGGCCCATTGGCTCGATCAGATTAAAATCAGAGTCAATTACGGCGTGGTTTACATCTCCGGCACCTACATGGATATGAATCACATTGACTTGTTTTTTTATAGTTAGTTTTATTTTAGGTAAAGTGT
>JBJMLZ010000049.1:0-11941 GCA_045805035.1 Bacteriovoracaceae bacterium | reverse complement strand
TCAACTTCACTACTTTCTTTAAGGGCAGTCGTGAGATTCTTATAGAGCTTCAAAGTATTCTCCCTCGTAACCGAGAAAATACAAAAGCGTCGTCATGGGGCCATAAGTAATGTGATAGGCAGCTTCTTTACGGACAATTTCCTTGGCGTGCCAGGCGACACCCATGCCGGCTTCTTTCAGCATCAAGAGATCGTTGGCGCCGTCTCCTACTGCGATGGTCTGTTCAGGGCCTAGACGAAGTTTCTCGCGGAGATCGATGATGATTTCTTTTTTCCTCTGCGCATTCACGATGTCACCGGTCACAACACCTGAGAGCACGTCACCATCCCAATCAAGATTGTTGGCAATGGCATATTCCATCGGAAGTGAGTCGCGGAAAAAATCCGCAAAGTAATGAAAGCCACCGGAGGCGATCGCAGTTACTCCGCCGTGAAGACGAAACGTACGAACAAACAAACCTACGCCCGGAGAAAGAGTGAGACGAGCACGAATCTTTTCCATGTGCGAGCGATGGAAGCCTTTTAAGAGGGCAATTCGTTCGCGAAGGGCCGAATCGAAATCAAGTTCGCCATTCATCGCGCGTTCAGTGATCGCGCGAACCTTGTCACCCATCTCATAGTCCTTGGCCATCTCAACGATCACTTCCTGCTGGATAAGTGTCGAGTCCATGTCAAAGACCACGAGGCGCTGGTTGGCCTCGCGGATTTTCTCCGGAACAAGCGCCATGTCGACTTCATATTTGGCGCAAATTTTCTGGAGGCCCGAGATGTCTTCGGAAGTAGGAGCAATCAGCTGATACTCACGAGCGTAGTTATTCTTCGAAAGCTCCCGATAAGTTTTCCTCGCAGTCGCGGGACGAATGTGTTCCTGAAGCTCATTGATAAATTCATCCGAGAGTGTTTTCACAGTGGCGACGACGAGAAAGACTCTCATGACATCGCCTTCCTCAGGCGTTTTTTCTCAAGGCGTGCTTCGCGAAGTTTCTTCACGAGCGAGAGGGAATAAATGAGAGCAGAAAGAAGTGAGAGGAAAGCGGCAACGTAAATGAGAACGGTGCCGATTGTATTCATCGGAAGCCACAGAAAGCGCTCGTGAATCATGAGCATCGGAATCGCCGTCATTTGTGCGGCAGTTTTCCATTTCCCCAGGTTATTCACCGGCACCGAAATATTCTCCGTCATCGCGAGAAGACGAAGTGAGGTCATGTACATTTCACGCAGGACCAGAATGATCACAACAATCGCATGCACGCGATGAAGGGCCATGAGCATGATGAGGGAAGAGACCACGAGAAATTTATCCGCGATGGGATCCAGGAAGGATCCAAAGACCGTCACGATATTACGTTTTCGGGCGATATAACCGTCAAAGTAATCAGTAATCGCCGCCGCGACGAAAATCCAGCATGCGATGTGGCCGAGGTATTTGCGGAATGTAACAAGGCCAACGGGTGTGTCGATGTCAAAGTAAAGCGTCAGGACAATCACGGGAATCATGAGCATCCGGAAGAGGGTCAACCGGTTGGGAAGATTGTCGATCTCGAGGTCGTTCTTTTCCATTGTTCAAAGTATATGAAAAGACTCCGTAAAAGAGAAAGCTTTTCCGGCTGGAAGGGAACAGTTCTTGCACCTAGAATGAATGCATGGAAAGAAAATTCAATCTCATCAAATCTGATTTCGAAAAACATGAGAAGCGCGTTCTCCCGCGTTTCCCATTTTGCTATCTGACCTTTAAGTCCGACGATAGTTCACGGGTATATGAGGTGAAGGACATTTCGCTCTCCGGAATGCAGCTTTCACTCAAAGACGCGGACCATTCGTTTCCGGACGACGCTCCGTTGAAGGGCCACATTCACTGGATGGGAAAAAATCTCGATATCCATGGCACCGTGAAGTGGCACACGCCCACGCGCCTGGGAGTAGAATTCGCTAAGAAACGTGAAATCCTCGATCGCGTAAGAAATTTTCTCTCGATGGAAGAATTCGTGAAACACCTGAAGCCTCTTCACAAGGTGGACGGTGGACTCGAACTTCCTTCTAAACTTAAATACTGGCTCCGGTCCGATGGCCCCGCCGAACTTTTTGTGTGGCAACACACTGATGGAGAACTGGCGATGTTTCAGGTTCTCTTCATGGAAACATTCGTGGAATGGGAAGATGGCTCAGGGCTCAAGACTGGACGAATTCTCTCAAAAAGAAACGTTGATTCGCCTCTCATCAATGAAGACGAGTGCGTCTTCCGCATGGACAGCGACGCAGAGTCAGAAAAACTTAATCGCGTGAAAGATCTCGTGGATTTGATTCCTTCGGATCTCCTTCCTTCAGAGACAAAAACTTTCATCGCGCGTCAATTAACCTAATCCTTCTCCAGAAGCACTCACATTTGGTAAGATTCTCCTTGTTAACAAAACGAGGGGAATCCTGAATGAATCGTAACCTTGCCATGGAATTTGTTCGCGCCACTGAGGCCGCCGCTATCGCATCCGCCCGACTCATGGGTCGCGGAAATGAGAAGGCCGCTGACCAGGCCGCAGTCGATGCAATGAGAACTCTTCTTTGTTCCATCGAGTGCGACGCTACGGTGGTGATTGGTGAAGGCGAGCGCGACGAAGCACCAATGCTCTACATCGGTGAAAAAGTCGGAACAGGCAACGGAACAAAACTTGAAATCGCCCTTGATCCTCTCGAAGGCACAACCATCTGCGCCTACGGTGGACCTAACTCCATTTCCGTGATGGCGATTGGCGAAGCGGGTGGACTCCTTCATGCGCCGGATACGTACATGCTGAAGATCGCCGCAGGAAAGGAAGCAAAGGGAATCCTCGATATTCGTCAGACTCCGACGGAAAACTTAAAGCGCCTTGCTGACGTGAAGAAGTGTCGTGTGGCCGATCTCACTGCGATCATTCTCGATCGCCCGAGACACAAGGAACTTATCGAAGAAGTAAGAGCTTCCGGTGCACGTATCAATCTCATCGGTGACGGTGACGTTTCCGCCGCGATTGCGACCGCGACTCCGAACTCAGGTGTCGATATCCTTCTCGGTATTGGTGGCGCGCCGGAAGGTGTGATCGCTGCTGCGGCTCTTCAGTGTCTGGGGGGTGAGTTCCAGGGAGTATTAAAACCAAGAAACCAGTCTGAGATTGAACGCGCCCGTAAAATGGGCGTGGATGATATTAATCGCGTTTTCCAGATCAATGACCTCGCTAGGGGCAATCTCATGTTCTGTGCGACCGGTGTGACGACGGGGAACTTCCTTGATGGCGTGATCTTCAAATCCTGGGGCTGTTATACACATTCTCTGGTGATGAGAAGCGAATCTGGTACAATCAGACATATCCGCGCTGAACACCATTTTGATAAAAAGCCGCGCTACTAACAAAGGATTGTCATGGCAAAAGCGAGTCGCACTGAAACTTACGATGTCCCGGTCTCAAAATTTTATCAGGCCATCATCGATTACAAAACTTACTCCCAGTTTGTACCGGGAGTGGACTCCATCGAAGTTCAGAACGAATCTGCCGAAGGTGCCACCGTTAAGTTCAACATCAACGTGATCAAGAAAATTTCCTATACGCTGAAGCTCACGCACAAACCGAATCAGGAAGTGAGCTGGTCGCTTGTTACCGGCGATTACATGAAAACCAACAATGGCCGCTGGACTCTGAAAGATCTCGGCGGAAATAAAACTGAAGTCACTTATTCACTCGAGATCGAAGTGAAGGGATTCATTCCGGGACTTTCTCTCATTGAGAAAGGTCTCGTGGAAACGAATCTCCCTATGACGATGGCCTCGTTTGCCAAAAGAGCGGAGAGCTTATAATGGAAGACAATCGCGGTAATGACGGAAAACTCGGAGACCTTTTAAAGAAAGTCCTCACGACCGGCGTGACCGCGGCCTTCATGACTGAGGAAGCTGCCCGTGCGGTTCTGAAGGATCTTCCCTTACCGAAGGAAATGGTGGGTGGACTCATTGAGAACGCCAAGAACACGAAGACGGAATTCGTCGCCGGCGTAAAACAGGAATTGAAGCAGTATCTCGATAAGATCGACATCACCAAAGAGATCGACAAGCTCGCAGAGAAGTATGACTTCCAGGTGAACGCCACGATCTCACTCAAAAAGAAAAAGCACAATAAGGACAAGGAGACGGGGTGAGTGACCGGAAAGCATTTCTCTCGCGAAAGCTTTCTGAGGTTAAGGCCAAACTCCGTCCCGGTGTCACACTCCTCATTGTTTCCAAAACCAGACCTATTGAAGACATTCAGATGTACTACGAGCTCGGTCATCGCGATTTCGGTGAGAACCGCGTGCAGGAACTTTTTGAGAAGTCAGAGCTCCTGAAGAAAAAATGTCCGCAGATTCGCTGGCACATGATTGGGCATCTTCAGTCCAACAAGATCAACCAGCTTTTTACCATTGAGAATTTACATGCGATTCATTCCGTTCATTCGGAAGAACTTCTCGATAAATTGATGAAGGCAGAACTTCGTTTGTCTCATCCGGTGGAGATGTATTTGCAATTCAATACGAGCCATGAAGATGAGAAGAGTGGGTTTGAGACGTATCACGAGCTCGAGACGGCGGCGGAGAATGCGCTGAAAGCAAGAACACTTCAATTCGTGGGACTCATGACGATGGGAACCCTGCGCACGGAAGACTTTGAAGCGGAAGCGGGAAGATGTTTTCAGGAGCTTCAGGTGGAAAAGCAGAAACTTGAGTCAGAGCTCAATGTGAAATTAAAAACCTCCATGGGCATGAGCCAGGATTATGAGATCGCGCTGAGAGAAGGCACGGATTGTGTTCGCCTCGGCACAATGATGTTTCAATAGGAGTTCAGATGAAATATTTGGCATTCTTTATTATTCTTTCTACCTCAGCGTTCGCGCAGCTTCCGGATATGTCGAAGCTCAAGGATATGTCGAAGCAGGTGCTCGATGCATGCAAGGATGATAAATCAAAGATTCATGGATGCGAGTCATACACCGAGATGGGAAAGCTCAAGACTTGTCTTCTCGCGAATAAAGAGAAGCTTTCGGACAAGTGTAAAACGTCTTTGAAGCTGGTGAAGTAACATGAGCGAGAACGAAAAAATTCATGTCGGGCAACTCACGATTCGTTACCTCCGCGACGGTTCTTCGGAAAAAGAGATGGGGGCTTTTGAGCTTACCGTGCCTCCTAAATCAAATGTTCCACCACCGCACAGTCATTCCCTGAATGAAGAATTGGTTTTTGTTCTGGAAGGAAAACTGAGGTACACCGTCGATTCTGAGACCCGTGATCTTGGACCGGGCGATACAATGTTCACACCGAAAGGCTCCGTTCACGCATTCAGCAATCCCTTTGAGAATTCAGCGCGAGCATTGATCGTCAATTCACCGGACATAGGTTGCCAATATTTCCGTGATGTCGCTGCAGTTATCAATGCAGGCGGACCACCTGACGTGGCGAAATTAATTACTGTCATGAAAAATTATGGTCTCGTTCCCGGTGGGTCTTCCCATTGAGTGAAGTAAAAATCCGCGTGCTCGGACGTGAAGACCTTTCCTGGGCAAACGAGAGATACGCCGAAATCAAGTTCAAGGAATCAACTGAGAAAGATGTCCTCGTGAAGGCCAGTATTGGTGGTAGAGTTGCGGGCCTTGGTCGCCTTGTCCCAGTTGATGAAAACAATGCTGAGCTTGGTGGGATCTATGTCTTTCCGGAATTTCGCGGGAAAAAAATCGCAGAAGAAATTGTGAGGGCACTGATTGAGATGAACACTTTTCCTGTGCTCTGGTGTATTCCTTTTGAACCTCTCGAAAATTTCTACCGGAAGTTTGGTTTCACTCATATAACGAATGAAATTGTCCCTGAGGAAATCAGCGATAAAGTCACCTGGTGCGAAGGGCGATACCCGGACAAGGCAATCCTACTTGTCCGTTCTTAATATTTTTACGGCGCCGTCGAAGCCTTGCGTTGAAGAGAAAGTACTTTCAGAAAAATCATCGAAAGAATGAATCCCCAATAGACGTTCAAGTTCCAGTCCCACTTGAGAATATTCGTATTCACGAAGACTCCACTCATCCCGCAGACGTAAGCGCCGACGACACTCACCACATCGAGACGATAGTGGAACCATTTTTTCAGGATCACTTTACTCACAAAAAGAGCGAGGAGAGATCCCCCGGTCCATGACTGGGCCTTAAGACCTAAGAGAAGAAGTCCATCGTATTTGGAAGCGAGAATCGCGATCGCAAGAATCGCAAATCCCATGATCACAGAATCGATGATGCTCCAGAGCTCAGTCTTGTCCGCCCTGCGATTCGGAAAGATATCATTGTACATCGTCGCACAGAGAGCATTGATCGTTGAATCGAGTACCGACATCGTCGCCGATAAAACACCTGCGACCATGAGACCTTTCATGCCCACCGGAAAATACGTCACGATGAAATGCGGGAAAAGATAATCTGCTCCCGCGAGACCTTCCGGCTGCGGATGCGTCTGGTAGAAAGACCAGAGAAGGGCACCGACACCCAGGAACAAAAGACCTACAGAGATCGAGAGAAACGAAGAAAAGAAAATCGCCATCTGACCCGACTTCAAGGTTTTGTTTGCAGTCAGACGTTGAGCGAAGTCCTGATCCACTCCGTGAGTCGACATATCAAAAAGAAATCCACCCATGATGCCGAAGATAAATGGCCACGGATTAGAGAAATTGAGAATGGTGGTTTTGCCCGCCGCTTGCGCCATCGCCATCATGTCACTCCAGTTAGACTGAGCGACCGAAGGAATGAGCGCATGCGCGAGGACGCCACCCATGATGAAAAGACTCATCTGGAACATATCCGTGCGCGCGACTGCCTTGAGGCCACCGAGCTGGATGTAAACGAGAGTCATGAGAGTTACGCCGGTGAGGGCAGTGACGATCGACACTTTCATGAAGGCCGCAAGCATGATTGAGCCTGAGAAGAGACGGACACCAACGGAGACAACTTTACTTAAAGTATAAAAGAGACCGACAGTGCGCTGGCCGCTTGGCAAACCAAAGTCCTGGGCCATGACTTCGTAAATGGTGAGGCCCTTGTTGTACACGCGGGGAAGAAAAACCGTCGCGATCACAAAGCGCGCGGCGATGGCACCCAGGTAGATCTGAACGAAAGAAAAATCCTTTGTGAAGGCATAGGCAGGAACTCCGACGAAGGTAAGCGCGGAAACTTCGGTGCCGATGATGGAACAGAGAGATTCGAAAAAGGTAAGGGATCGGTTGGCGAGATATTTTTCTTCGGCGATTTCCTTCGCGGTCCGGTGGGTATTTGTTTCGCCCATCTCCTGGCCGGATTTGATCGCGATGCCGAAAACCACAACCACGTAACCGATAATAAAGACCCAGTCGATTAACTGGAAATCCATGAGTGCTCCTGATTTTTACTTATAGGAAAATTTTAAATCGACTACGGAGTGAAATCAACCCGAATGGTGGAATCGAGTTTTCCATTGCGGGTATCGTACACGATGACGCGTTTTTCATTCTTCGCACCGGTGGCGACAGACACGCGCATGAATTTTCGTACAGATTCAGGCATCATTTTAGTGGCCTCGTGGAGGTAGTCCTGAGGAGTTCTCACGTGAGCGAATTTTCCGGCGGTGATATCGGAAAGGCGAGGAAACTGAGAGGCGATGTGCTCACTGGCGCGGACAGCGGCGAGGTTGGTCGCGCGATATCCAGCTTTGTAAGCGGCAAAGGTGAGTTCCTTATAACCTTTCACGAGTCCAATGACAGTGTCCTGTCCGGCGGCATAGAGGAAGATTTTTTTCCGCGCGAAACCGTTCGCGGCAGCACCGGTAACATGAAGTTGTCTGGCGGCACTGAGAGTTCCGCGAACCACGCGTGAAGAATTCACTGCCGCCCATGTTGAGCGAAGAGTTCCGGAGAGAAGGGCAGCGCCTCGGGAGATTCGTCCCCCTGCTGCCATCTTCGCCATGATTCGTTCGGCACCCGGAACTGTGCGCGCGACTTTGAAAATTGTTGAGGCCGCAACTTTTGCTGAAATTCTCGCTGCAGCTGCTGCACCACCGGTGAAGAAGTTCGAGATGAAGTTACCGCCGATGTAACCAGCGATACCGCAAATCATGTTGATCTTCCCGTTACAATCGGCGCACTCAAAGCTCATGGGTTGCAGACATTCCGAAAGATGCGGGGTCCCGCTCCACTTGGCACAACCGTAACGTGACTTAATCCCTTCGGAGATTGAATTCAGGAATTGTTTTGTTTTCTCGACGAGATAATCAACCGGATGTGCGATGAATTTATCCAGCTCGGAGTCCGTTGCTTCGGTGGCCGCGATTCCGCGCGTGGAAGTTGCGTTTTCCGCTCTCCAGAGTGAGCCGATTTTATCGCCGACCCAGCCGGCCGCCATCTTACCAATGTGATAAAAACTTTTTACGGAGTCCCAAAGGTTATCCCAAATTGCCTTACCAAGATTGGTGAAGCAGCTTCCGGTACCGTCGCAACTCGAGAACATTGGATGATTGGACATCATTCTTGCGAGCGCGTGGCCCACCGGCACGATCGACTTCATGAGATTACATTCGAGATTGTTCATGCATTTTGTGAATGATCCCGCACCCGGACACGCAATCTCTTCCACGATCGGAGAAGTACCACTCAGGAGGTCAATCAGCCCCTGATCCTCAATCTTTGTGTCCAGCGGACACTGGCCGCTCTGAAGATAATCTTCAATGGCATTATGTTCTTCTTCGAGGGCAAGCGCCTGGGCATTACAGTCAAAACTCGTCTCGCTGATGGAACCGGTCTTGTTAAAGAGAATCCGGTCAGTGAGGAATGTGCCATTCGGCATGAAACAAACTTGTCGCAAAATATCGGATTGCTGAGTGTAAATGGAAATGCGTTGCTGGATGTCCGCGCTCGCCGCTGTCGATAGAAAAATCAAAATGAAAATGATCAATCCGCGCATTGAAAGCTCCGGACGATCGACTCACTTTGAGAAAGCTCATCGCGATTTTCGAAATTTAAAACAATTTTCAAATGGAAGAGGCGCTTCTTGCAGTTCACGTAATACGTGCGCTCAAGATAACTTTTCTGATTTAATTTGTAGCTCACTCCCGCAACAAGTCTGCCGTTTTCAAATTTTCCGGGGAGAAGTTCAAGAAGTTCGCCTTCCTGTTCTGCCACCCACTTCTTTCTTCCTTCAGAATATTTTTCACCAAAAGCTTTGGCGTCTGTCTCACTCATGGGTTCAGGAGAAATATCGGTCGGGATGATTTGTACAACCGCGCGTGGTTTCGGTGAAACAGAAGGGCCGAGAAGGGTTACGGGAATTCCGTAGAAATCTTTCACTTCACGCCAGTTTGCGGGAACGTCGATGGAAAACTTCACGTCATTCCATTCCACCGGATGGGCGGAAACAAAATGAGAACTCATCAAAATAAAAAGGAATAGTGAAGCTTTGATCACGCTGGCTTATCGGCCAAAGTGCGGATGAAATGAACAGAAACCTTTATAGGCGAGATGTGTGGTCAGGTATGAGCTACTGAACTGAAATCTGACCATCCTGAAGGCAGGTACGCTCGCTTTTAGCGACGCCGTCACTCTCGTGGAGGTCCCGGTCGGTGAAACCAAGCGTGATATGCGGATAGTACTTTTCAGGGGAAAAATCCCGGGCAGCTCCGCCTTTCTTCACGTAAAGTTCTTGGACTTTTTTCCGGATGTTGAGGAGATCCGGGGAGCTCACCACGATGTAGTAGGTTTTGAGTTCGCCCGCAAAGCCTCTTCCGACACAGACAGGTTCATAGCGCGAGCTCTGAATTTTTTCCCTGAGGGCGAGAGCATTCAGTTCATCGATGGTAATTTTTTTCTTGAGAGTGTCATTGAATTCAGGCGGAGTGATCACTGTGATGTGGGCCTCACCACGAGTTTTGAGTTCGCCGACATCTTTTACAAGCTTATCGAAAACTTTTTTCACCGGTGCGTACTCCACTTCGTACGTCACATAATCGGCGTGGGGGATAAAAGCGATGCTATCGTTCTTCAGTGCCGAGCGATTGAATTTATAAGTCGCGCAGGAAGTGAGAAAAAAAAGAGCGAGGAAAGTAAAATTCACTGAGTAACCAGCGCATGCTCTCTTGAATCGAGGTAGAGGGCATTGAGTGCTTCGCCGTTTTTATCGACGATCACAATCGCCAGATCATCAACACAGTCATCGATGTGAACAAGGACGTATTCGTAGTCAGGGTGAGCGATGACTTCAGGAAATTTTTTGAGCTCTTTTTTTGTGAGAAGGTGTGATGAACGAAGGAACTCCGCAAACATTTCTCCGTCAAAATGGCCCTGAGAGTCCTCGATCACGAAGCGGACCGCCTCACGCTGAAGGGGGCTGAACTGGGTTTCTGCCATGAGTTCCAGGGAGAAGAGGCAGGCGATAAGGAGGATAAAGGTCTTCATAAGCGTTCCTTGAATATTCTGATAGGGGTCAGGGTCTCTGTGCAAACATCGGAAACCCGGTTCGTGTTATAGGGAAAAAGGGTATTTTTTTCACGTTTAATTTCTCGCTGACCCCTATCTGATTTTTTGATTCGACAACCCCCGCCAACGAGGACTATTTAGATGGTATTAAAGAAATCCCAAGGGGGACCCTATGGATACCTTACGTAAAGTGCCTGAACTCTCGCTCATGAGTTTCTTGAACGGTACGACGAACGACAAAACGAAGTTCGTGAACAACCTTTTCACTGGTTTGAAGGACTACGGATTCATCATCCTCGTCGATCATCCGGTTGATCACAAGGTCACTAATAAGGCGTACGACCTCATTCATGAGTTCTACCAACTTCCACTAGCAACGAAAGAAAAATACAAGTGCAAAGAGGGCGGCGGTCAGCGCGGTCACACTGCTTTCGGTGTTGAGCACGCGAAAAACTCACAGTACCCGGACCTGAAAGAGTTCTGGCACGTGGGCCGTGAAGTGGTGACGAATCCTAAGTTCAAGCAATATCTTCCGGACAATATCTGGCCTTCAGAGATTGCTGAGTTCAAAGATACATTCCTTAAACTCTATAATGGTCTCGACACAACTTCGACGATCGTTCTCGATGCTTTGGGAATGGCGCTTGATGTTCCACAAACTTATTTCCGTACAATGCTTCAGGACGGTAACTCGATCCTTCGCGCGATTCACTACCCACCTCTCGATGAGCGTGCTCCGGTGAACTCTGTTCGCGCGGCTGCTCACGAAGACATTAACCTCATCACAGTGATGGTGGGTGCGACGACTTCAGGCCTTGAGCTCCTTGACCGTGACGGAAAATGGCTCCAGGTAAATTGTAATGAAAAACAACTCGTGGTCGACTCAGGTGACATGCTTTCACGTCTTACAAACGACGTGATTCCTGCCACTACTCACAGAGTGGTGAACCCAACGGTTGGTGCAAACACTCACCGTTATTCAATGCCGTTCTTCACGCATCCGAATCCGGACACTATGCTTTCTTGTATCCCATCTTGTATCGGAACAGGAGCGAAGTACGAGCCGATCAACTCTCACGAGTGGCTCATGATTCGTCTGAAAGAAATTGGATTGATGAAAAAGTAATTTGAAAAAGAGAAGGGCCCGAAAGGGCCCTTTTTTTATGGCGATGTCTTAAAGTCTGAACTTCGTTTTGTACTCACAGCTTACTTTTCTCTGGCTGTTATCAATCATCAGCGTCGTCTGGTACTTCTTCTTATTTTGTCCGGTAAATTCAAATGAAAGATCGCCCGCCATTCCTGCATAAGAAGTCGAGTTTTCTTCCAGAGTCATTGTCATTGCAGCGACCTGAGCTCCATAAATCCTGAACTCTTCCGGTCCAAAAGGACTAATGGAAGAATCAAATTTCATCTCCACTGCGAGTTTGTTTGCTTCGTCAGTGCATTTTAAATCCGTGAGCCGGCGGAAGTCCGC